>RSAS01000461.1:14485-22352 GCA_003934145.1 Candidatus Viridilinea halotolerans
TTCGTAGGCAGAAACGAGATTTGTATGCTTTCATTCGCAAGACTGCTGTCCCTGCGCCTCTGCGCCAGTGTGCTGTTGCTGGTTTGCTTGGCGGCGTGTGGGGGCGAGCCACCGCCGCCGCCGACGGCAGTGCCCACGCAGGTGATTCCGACGCCGGTGAACCCTATTCCGACCAATACGCCCCAGCCGACGTTGCTGCCAGGCGTTACGCCGACGCCGACGCCGATGCTGCGCAGTCAGACGCTGCCCTTCTGGGTTGAGGCTGATGGGCCGCTCTTGGCTGAGTTGGTGGCGTTGGCGGCGGCATTTAATGCGACGCACCACGCGTCCATTGCTGTGGTGGCGCGCCCGCTTGATGGCTTGCGTCCGAGCCTCGCCACGGCCCAACTACTCGATGAGCCGCTGCCCGCCCTGCTCTGGGCCAATCAGTCCACCCTTGCCGGGCTGATTGTCGATGGGCAGATCCAAGCCTTCCCTGCCGAGCGTGTGGCCAGCGACACCTTTCCCGCGCTGCTGACGGCGGCGCGCCGCGATGCGCAACTGTGGGGTTTGCCGGTGTTGGCCCACAATAACCTTGTGCTGCTCTACAACCGCGAGTTGGTGGAAGATGCCCCGCCTAGCACCAGCGATCAACTCATCGTGCAGAGCCGCGCCGCCGCCACGCCGCTGGTCGCTGGGTTGGTGATGGGCTGGAACGAGGCTTACTGGACACTTCCGTGGCTCTATGCTTTTGGCGGTGCGCCCACGACGCCCGACGGGCAGACGATTACGCTCGACACCCCCGCGATGACGCCTACGCTCAACCTGATGCGCGAGCTCTATGCGGCGGCGCCGCAGAATGGCGATGGCTACGCCCGTGGCCAGCGTTTGTTGACCCAGGGCTACGCCGCTTTTGCCATTGATGGCGACTGGGCGTGGGGGCAATATCTGGCCGTGAGTGCTACACTTGAGTTGGGAGTGGCCCCGTTGCCCATCGTTCCCGCAACGGGCCGCCGCGCCCTGCCGCCGCTGGGTGGCAGTTATGTCATGCTGGGGCGCACCCTGGAGGGCGCACCGCACGCAGATGCCTTGGCCTTTGTCGAACTGTTGGCCAGCCCAGCGGTGCAAGCGCAACTCGCTCGTGCGAGTGGGCAACTGCCGGCCACAGACAGTGCGTTGGAGTTATTGGATCTCAGCGGCGATCCTTTGTTATCCATAGCAGCGCGCCACGTCGCCACCGCCCCCGGCCTCGCACCGACCCAAGCCACCCACTGCGCCCTCTACGGCCTTGCCGCCTGGCTGCCCAGCCTCTTCAGTGGCCGCCTCGAACTGGCGGCGGCGGCATCCACGATGCAGCGTGAAGCGGAAGTTTGTTTGGAACGGTGAACATATTTAAGGGATGGTTCCCATTCAGTTTGGCAGTTTGCGAGGACGCAAGCATGCGATGCCATCACCTCTTCACCTCTTCGCGTCCTCGCGTCCTCGCGTCCTCGCGTCCTGAAACCTTCCCTAAGGAGCAAACTCCACCATCATGAGTCTCAGCCTGCGTAGCCTACCCAACCTCCTCGGCCTCTTCCGCATCGTCACCACGCCACTGCTCTTTTGGCTCATTCTTTTAGCCCAGCCCACCACCGACATCGTGGCCATTGCCTTGCTCTTGCTGATGGCGCTGAGCGACATCGCCGATGGCAAACTGGCCCGCCGCTTGCGCGTCGTCTCGCCGCTGGGCATCTTCCTCGACACCATCAGCGACAAGATCTTTGTCACTGGCGCACTGCTGCCGATGGTGCAGTTGGGCATGATCCCGGCCTGGGTTGCCTTTGTCATCATCGTGCGCGAATTTGTTATCTCCGGCCTACGCTCCTTCGCCGCCGCCGAAGGGGTGGTCATCTCCGCTGGCAAACTGGGCAAACAAAAGCTCGTGATCACCGTCACCGCGCTGATCTGGTGCCTGCTCGCCTTCAGCGCCGAACGCGGCGGCGCTATGGGCACACTCTTCGGCGGCATCCTCATCTACCCCCTGGGCCTCTGGCCCCTCGTAATGGGCCTCGCCCTGCTCTGGACCATCGCCTCCGCGCTGGAGTACATTCGCCATGCTTGGCCCCTGCTGCGCCGCAGTTGGACGCCCGTGGCCATGGAGGATTGAGGGGGCAAGCGCTGTCACTCGCTGCCCAATAGAAATCTGAATGATTGAGGCGGCAAGCGCTGTCAACCGCTGCCCAATAGAAACGCAGCTTGCTTAAACTGGGCCGCAATCTGCTGTTCGCGGGGGAGGTAGATGCTCACTTGGATGGCGAGTTGGGCGAGGTAGCGACACATCAAGGGGCCGACTGCTTGCCACAGGAGTCCGCCTAGCCCACAGCCCAAGGCGGGCATCGCCAGCGAAGTGATGCCTTCACGCTGGTAGTTACGCACGAGCCATTGTAAGCCCTGCTCAATCCCTGCCAGATCCGAGCCTTCGCGCCAATGGCGCTTGGTGGGGAAGAGCAGGAACCATTTGTTGGAGTTGAGACTGGGTAAGCCCATGGGATCAGCGGCCAGTTGGTGATCCAAGTAGGCTTCGCGCTGGTAAAGGGCTGGTTGGCCCATTACGAGGCGCTTCTTGCGACAGAGATCTTCGTAGTGGACGTAGACATCGGGAAATTGGTATCTGGTACGCGAAGCTAAACCCTTGCCCATCACTCCCACGGTGTTGACGCTGATGGTGAGGGTTTGCATCTGCGAAAAGAACATGTCACCTTCAAAAAGATTGATCTTCTCGGTGATTTTATATCTCTGGTGCGGCTGAAAGAACATGTGTGGCTCGGGTACAACCGGAATATTGACTGGATGAATGAGTGCTTTCACCTGCTCGGCTGCTGTGTGATGCGCAACATAAATGGTAGCGATGAAACGCGGCGGAATGCACTGCGGCACCAGACATTCGGCCATGATCTTGCGTTTTGAGCCATCCTCCTCTTTCCACCACTCACTGTTGATGATGCTCCACATCTGCCGAAGCTGCGTAAGCCCATCTTTGACTGCCAAGATGGACGTAGATTGGCTTGCCGCATTGCCCGTCGTCACAAAGATATTGGGTTCATTCAGCAGATCCGGGCGGAGGTGCAGAATGGCAATCGCCCCCTTTTGCCCCTGCATCACTCGATAGAGCATGGGATTGCGCGGCTGAAAATAGACATTGGCAAAATCCCAGAGGCTGCGCCCATCTGGGGCCGTGAGTTGCTGGCGGTTGGTGACAATTTGGCCGTCATAGATAGGTGTATAGGCATGGTTTTGGGCTGCTGCATGCGAGAGGATACCGTGTTGCAGGATGGGGGGTAGGTTATTAATGTGGGTGATGTAGTAGAGGCCAGTGATTTCTGGTTTTTTCATGGTTTCACTATGTGTGAGGAGGATGCGGAGGGCTACGCCCTCCGCATCCTCCTCACTGGATGGGGGTCATGCCCCATGCACATTAATTAAGGGGCCTGCGGCCCCTAAAACCCCGCCGGAAGGGGAAAATTTTTCGGGGGCCATGCCCCCGAACCCCCGCCGGCAGGCCCGCCAGAGGCTTGAGGGGTTGCGATGCAACCAGGTTCCCCCGCAGCCCCCTTCCGCTTGCGGTGGCTACTCCAGCCGCACCTTCTCATAGATCTCGGCTAAGCTCAGTGTACACTGCAACGAAGGCAAGACCAACTGCGCATCACGGCCCCGCACCTCGGCAAAGAGCCAGGTGTCGCCGCTTTGGCGCACGAACTGCTCAATCTGGTAGGCGTCTTGGGCGATGAGCAGATACTCGCGCAGTGAAACGATGGTGCGGTAGTGCTGAAATTTTTTGCCCCGATCATATGTTTCAGTCGAGGGCGAAAGTATTTCGATGATGATACTGGGGTTGAGCAAGGTGTCTTCGCTGGCATCTTCAAATGCTTCTGCACCACAGACTACCGTGATGTCGGGGTAGGTGTATAAGCCTGTTGTTGCACTCTTGACCCGCATATCACTCGGGTAGACATTGCAGTCGCGCTGGCGCAATTGGGCATAGAGCGCCGCATAGGTGCTGCCCGCCAACCGGTTGTGGCGCGCACTGCCCCCGGCCATCGCGTAGATTGCGCCTGCGTAGTATTCGTGGCGCTCGCGGCCACTGCGCTCGGCGGCGAGGTAGGCTTCAACGCTCACGGTCGGTTGGGGCTGGGCAGTCATGGGGCACTACCTTTCAGGTAAGGCAAAAAAACCTGGCAGGGTATGGGAGAACCAGGTTCTCCCATACCTTCATCAGCGCACCAACTTCCGGTAGACCACCCGATGGGGCTGATCCGCAGCGCTGCCTTTGCGCTTGTGGTAGTCGGCGGCGTACTCGGAGTAGCTGCCAGGGAACCAGACGACTTGGCTATCATTCTCGAAGGCGAGAATGTGCGTGGCAACGCGGTCGAGGAACCAGCGGTCGTGCGAGATGATCACCGCGCAACCAGCGAATTCTTCAAGCCCCTCTTCGAGTGCCCGCAGCGTATGCACATCCAGGTCGTTGGTGGGTTCGTCGAGGAGCAACAGGTTGGCCCCGGCTTTGAGGATGCGTGCGAGGTGAACGCGGTTGCGTTCGCCACCGGAGAGCGTGCCAACGAGCTTTTGCTGATCCGAACCGGTGAAGTTGAAGCGCGCACAGTAGGCGCGTGAGTTGAGTTGGCGACTGCCCAAAACGATGATCTCGTTGCCTTCGCTGATCGTCTCCCAAACGCTCTTCGCGGGATCAAGCACATCGCGGCTCTGGTCTACGTAGCCCAACGTGACCGTGCTGCCAATGGTGAGGCTGCCGCTGTCGGGTTGCTCTTGGCCGGTAATCATGCGGAAGAGGGTGGTTTTGCCCGCACCGTTGGGCCCAATAATGCCCACGATACCGCCGGGGGGCAGTTCGAAGTTGAGGTCTTCGTAGAGCAAATTGTCGCCGTAGGCTTTGCTGACGCCAGCGGCTCTGACCACAATATCGCCGAGGCGCGGGCCGGGTGGGATAAAGATCTCGAGATCACGATCCTGCTGCTCTTGGCCCGCGCTAAGCAACTTCTCGTAGGCGGTGATGCGCGCTTTAGACTTGGCGTGGCGGCCTTTAGGCGCCATATTCACCCAATCCAACTCGCGTTGCAACGCCTTCTGGCGCTGGCTCTCGCTCTTCTCGTCGCTGGCCAGTTTCTGCTTCTTCTGGGCGAGCCAACTGGCATAATTGCCGCGCCAGGGGATGCCGTGGCCGCGTTCGAGTTCGAGAATCCAGCCCGCAACATTATTGAGGAAGTGGCGATCATGGGTGACGGCGATGACGGTGCCTTTGTACTCTTGCAGGTGGCGTTCGAGCCACGCGACCGACTCGGCATCGAGGTGGTTCGTCGGCTCATCGAGCAGCAGGATGTCGGGCGTCTGCAACAGCAGGCGGCAGAGGGCGACACGCCGCCGTTCGCCGCCGGAGAGTACCTCAACGAGCGCATCGGCGGGCGGGCAGCGCAGCGCGTCCATGGCGAGATCGAGTTTGCTATCGAGATCCCACGCTTCCAGGTGATCAATCTGCTCCTGCACCTTGGCCTGCTCCTCAAGGAGCGCATCGTAGTCGGCATCGGGGGCGGCGAAGAGCTCGTTGATTGCATCGAAGCGACGCAGCAGCGCGGCAGTCGCGGCGACACCCTCTTCGACCACGGCGCGCACGGTTTTGCCCGCCTCTAGGTGGGGTTCCTGCTCGAGCATGCCAATGGTAAAACCGGGGGACATCGTGGTTTCGCCATTAAAATCCTGATCAACCCCGGCCATAATACGCAGCAGCGTACTCTTACCGGAACCATTGGCTCCAATGACGCCAATTTTAGCCCCATAGAAATAGGAGAGGCTAATATTCTTCAACACTTCACGATTGGGCGGAATGACCTTACCGACGCGGATCATAGAGTAGATGACTTTGGTGTCTGACACGGGGGAAATGCTCCTTTATGGCATTACCAAGCGGTAATAACAGGATAAGATCTAAAAATGGTGTCGGCGCTAACGAGCGTAGCCCCTTCAATGTTGGCTTGGGCGACTAACAAGCGGTCAAAGGGATCTTTATGAGGTGTCGGCAGTTCATCCAACGCAAATACATGTGCGGGCAAAATTGGCAAAATGATCATGTCATTCGTAGTATGCTGATGCGTAACAATATCGATCAGTGGTTGCCGTAGGCTCAACTTTCCAAGTTGGTGCTTAATTTGCATTTCCCACAGGCTTGTTACACTAAGAATGAGATCATTCGCGGGATCGCTGCATAACGCCAGCGCCGTGGCGGATAATTTGTCAGGATCACTATCCCACCAGATAAATGTGTGCGTGTCGAGTAAAATTTTCATGCTATTCCGATCCAGAATTCGTCTGGCAAGGACTGATCAAAATCCGGACTCATGGTGATACTGCCTGCATGCAATCCTGGAACACGTTGCACGGCATGGGGCGTAATCGGCACGAGACGCGCACATGGAACCTGACCATCTAGCAAAATAATTTCGACTCCGGCTGCAACTTGAGCAATCAATTCGGCAAGATGCTGCTGTGCTTCGTGGATCGCGACTGATTTCGTGGTCATTAGGTTATCCTCAGGAACGAGAACTTCGCTCAGTATTACCACTGTAGCTAGCATCGTAAAGGTGAGGGGTTCGGGGAGGGATTCGCCCTCCCCGAAAACCCCCTCCCACCCTACCCCACCGCCCGCAGGCGGGCGATCATGCTAGGCAAAAGATCAAGCAGATAGTCAATTTCGGTGGCGCTGGTATTGTGGCCCAGCGAAAAGCGCACGGAGGCGTTGGCCCGTTCGGGAGGCAGACCCATAGCGACGAGGACGTGGGAGGGTTCGATCGAGCCGGAGGTGCAGGCCGAACCGCTGCTGGCGCAGATACCGGCTTGGTCGAGCAGCAGCAACAGGCTCTCGCCTTCGATGCCCGCAAAGCCAAGGTTGGCGTTGTTAGGCAAGCGCTGAAGGGCGTCGCCGTTGAGCCACGTTTCGGGAATCGTCTGGCTGACACCGGCAACGAGGCGGTCGCGCAGTTGGCTGACACGTTGACTGGTGGCTGTGCGTTCGGCCTCGGCGCGGTGCAGTGCAGCGGCGAGGCCGACAATAGCGGGGACATTCTCGGTGCCGGCGCGGCGACGGCGCTCTTGGGCACCGCCATGGATCTGCGGATGCAACGGCGCACCGCGTCGGGCGTAGAGTACACCAACCCCTTTCGGGCCGTAGAATTTATGGGCAGTCATGCTCAAAAAATCGACCTGCAGCGTCTCGACATCCAACGGCAGCGCCCCGACCGCCTGCACCGCATCGCTATGAAAGAGCACCCCGGCGGCGCGGCAGAGGGCACCCAAAGCAGCGATGGGCTGAATCGTGCCGACCTCGTTATTGGCATACATCACCGAGACCAGCACCGTGTCGGGGCGCAGCGCAGCCTGAAGTGCCGCAGGATTGACAAGACCATTAGCATCTACCGGCAGAATCGTCAATTCAAAACCGAGCGCTTGCAGCGCCTCGGCAGCGTGAAGGACGGCGTGATGTTCAATGGCGCTGACGATCAAGTGATTGCCGCGCCCGTGGGCACGCTGGGCCAGGGCAGCGCCCTTAAGCGCCAAATTGGCCCCCTCGCTCCCGCCACTGGTGAAGATCACCTCACGGCGCATACAACCCAAAACCAGCGCCACCTGCTCGCGCGCATCATCAAGCGCGTGCATGGCAGCCCGCCCCAACTGGTGAATACTCGAAGGATTCCCCGCCTGGAGCGTGAAATAGGGCAACATCAATTCCAACACATGCGGATCAAGAGGCGTCGTTGCCGCGTGGTCAAGGTAGACGAGCGGGTTATTCATAGCCGATAGCCGATAGCCGATAGCCGATAGCCGATAGCCGATAGCCGATAGC
>RSAS01000471.1 GCA_003934145.1 Candidatus Viridilinea halotolerans
AGTTACGGCATGGAGGAACCGCCCATCATTCGGATGTGGCGAGAGGAGGGCCGCGTTGAGGGCCAGTTGAAGTTGTTGCTGCGCCTTCTCAACCGCCGTTATGGCGCGCTCAGCACAGAGATGACGGCGCAGGTAGCAGCCCTGAGCGCACCGCAGATGCTTGATCTGGCCGAGGCGCTGCTCGATTTCACCAGCCGCGATGCGTTGGAGCAGTGGCTTGGCGAGCAGAGGAACTGAGGAACAGGTGCGCAAATACGGCGAGGCGGTGGCTTCGACAAGCTCAGCCACCGCCTCGCCGCATCTGTGCATCCCCGCCTCCCGCCTCACATTACATCCCCGCTACCGCCTGCACGCGGCTGATGATGCCCAGCACCAAGTTCGGGAAGAGCCCTAGTACGATCAGCCCCGTCGCTGCGATCACCACGCTCGCCATGATTGCCGGTGGCGCCCGCAACGGCTCAGCATTGATCGGAGCTTCAATGAACATGGCCTTCAAAATGCGTAGGTAGTAGTAGAGGCTGACTACCGTGCTGATCACTGCCACCGCTACGAGCCACTGCGCCCCCGCTTGCCAGCCCACCATGAAGATGTAAAACTTGGCAAAGAAGCCCGCTAAGGGCGGAATGCCCGCCAGCGAGAGCACACAGAGCGCCAATAAGGTCGCTAAGAGCAGGTTGCGTTGCGCTAAACCGTTCAGGTCGCGGATCTCTTCGCTGCCTACCGCCAGCATCACCGCCGTTAAGGCTCCGAATGCGCCGATGTTGGTGAGTGTGTAGACGACGAGATAGTAGAGTAGCGCCACCGTCCCCTGGTCGCGGTCGAAGGCCTGCGGCGACGCCCAGGCGATCAGGCCCAGCAGCAGGAAGCCCGCATGGGCGATGCTCGACCAAGCCAACAGGCGCTTGGCGTTGGTCTGCGGCAGGGCCGCCAAGTTGCCGATGATCAGCGTCAGCAGCGCCAAGAGTGCCAACAGTGCCGTCCAGCCCCCCAGTTCGCTGCCCAACGTCGCGCTGCCCGCCAAGCCCGGAAAGGCTACCGTCAGCATGCGGAAGAGCAGAATGAACCCCGCCGCTTTCGAGGCGGTCGAGATGAAGGCCGTCACCGGCGTCGGCGCACCCTGGTACACATCGGGCGACCAGCCGTGGAAGGGGACCACGCCCACCTTGTAGCCAATTCCGACGATAATAAAGATCATCGCCAGCGTCAAGATGCCCGTGCCCGCCTCCGGGTTGATGCGCGCCAATTCGGCGATGCGCTGGAACTGGGTGAGATCGTTGCCGCCAATGCCCCCCGCCGCGCTCGCCGCAAAGCCATAGGCTAGGCTCATGCCGTAGAGCAGAATGCCCGACGAGATCGCCCCAAAGAGGAAATATTTCATCCCCGCCTCAGCCGAGCGGGTGTCGCTACGATAGTAGCCCGCCAAAACGTAGAGCGGAATGCTCGTCAACTCTATCGCCAAATAGGCCATGATCAACTCATTCGCCCCCGCCATCAGACACATGCCCATGGTGGCAAAGAGGATCATCGCATAGAACTCCGCCGGATTAGTCTCGGGCAAGTAGTCCAGACAGAGCATGCTCGTCAGAAACGCCGCACCAAGCAGCATCAGACGTGCCACCATGGTCAGATGGTCGGTAGCAAACGCGCCAATAAGCGGCGTCCCACCCGGCCCCCCGGCTTGCAAATTGCGCACAATGTTGATCAGGTAGTTCAACAGCGGATTGGAGGATTCCGCCGTCGCCGCCACCGTCGTTCCGGGCAGATAGCCACTCTGCAATAGCGCAATCGCAAAGATCAACCCCAAGCCAATCGTCGTCAGCGACGCCGACGAGCGCACCCGCTCCAGCCGCGCCGCAGGGCTACGCCCCCACTTCTCAAAAATGTCGGAACCCAGCACCATAAAGGCGAGGAAGAGTAGCAAAATCTCGGGTAGAATGCGCGGGATGTCGGTAATTTGGAACACCATAAGCCTCTTTATTTACTGACGTAAGTGAGAGGATGTGAGGGAACCTGGTTCCCTCACACTCCCTACCTCTCCGCCACGACGATCCCCGTCAATTGCGTCACCACCGGGCGGACACCCGTGTCAATGATTTCGGTCAGAATGGCTGGGTAGATTCCCACCCCAACGAGGATGACGGCGAGGATGATCGCGCCCGTATACTCCTGCCAGGTCAGTTTGGGCAGGCGGTGGAACTCCGGGTTTTTCACTTCGCCATCAAAGACCGACCAGACCGCACGCAGGATGTACGCCCCCGTAATCGGAATGGAGATCGCGGCCAAGACGGCAATCAGCGGATACTTCTCCCAGACGCCGACGAAGATGGTGAATTCCGCCCAGAAACCGGCGAAGCCCGGCATGCCCATCGAAGAGAGCCCGCCCAGAATGAACATCCAGGCTGCAAAGGGCATCACCTTGAACAAGCCGCCCAGCTCGGGCAATTGGCGCGTGTGCGTGCGTTCGTAGACCATGCGCCCCACTACGGAGAAGAAGAGCGCCGTCATGATGCCGTGGGCAAACATCTGCAACACCGCGCCGGTCAGGGCGATCTGCGTGCCCGCCGCGAGTGCCATCATCACGAGGCCCATGTGGCTCACCGAAGAGTAACCAATGATGTACTTCGCGTCACGCTGCACCATCGCAATTGTCGCACCGTAGAGTACATTAAGCAGCGTCAGCACGGCAAAGAAGGGCAACCACGTTGCCGCGCCCGTCGGCATGAGCCACATCGCCGCCCGCAGACAGCCATACGCCCCCAACTTCATCAGCACGCCCGCGTGGAGCATACTCACCGCCGTGGGCGCCGCAACGTGGCCCGTCGGGCTCCAGGTGTGGAAGGGGAACATACCGGCCAGGATCGCAAAGCCAATAAAGAGCATCGGGAAGAAGATGCGCTGCAACGCACCATCCAGCGTCACATGCTGCGCCAGAATAAGCATATCGAAGGTACGCAACCCCGAACCAAAGTAGAGCGCCAGCATCGCAATGATCACCAGCGCACTGCCCGCCATCAGGAAGAGCGTCAGCTTCATCGCGCCATACTCTTTGCGCGTACTGCCCCAAATGCCGATCAGCAGGTACATCGGCAGCACGGCCAGTTCATAAAAGACGAAGAAGAGAAAGAGATCGAGCGCCACAAAGACGCCATAGACTCCCGTGGTAAGCAGCAACAACAGCACCCAATACTCTTTGGTGCGTTTTTCGATATTCCAACTCATCAACGCGCCGGTGAAGATCACCACACCATTGAGGACAAGCATGGGCAAACTAATGCCATCCACCCCCAGTTGGTAGCTAATCCCCAATTGCGGCAGCCACTCCAGCCGTTCAACAAACTGGAAACCCGCCAGCACCGGATCATAGGCCAGGAAGACCAGCAGCGAAAGGATCAACGAGATCAGCGCAAAGCTCGCGCCCACCCAACGCATCGCCTCCTGCTGCTTTGCCGGAAGTAGCGCGATAATTACCGCTGGCGCAACCATGCTCAGCCAGATCAGACTCAGCCAGGGAATGTCGGGCGAAAGATTGAAGAGACCCATGAGCTTCCTGTGTTAGAAACTTTGCGCCTTTGCGCCTTTGCGTCAAAAAACCGATTCTATCCGAGCAGGCAACCTGTGCGTCTGTTCCTCTGCTCTCCGCTCACAATAACATCCGCTGAAACACCGCCACCAATTCGGTCGCAGCCGCGTTGGCCATGCCCACCAGCGGAGCCGGGTAGACCCCCAAAATCAACAGGATCGCCAGCAGGGGCAGCGTCGTCGCCAACTCCAGCGGACGCAGATCAGGCAATTCCCGCCATTCCGCATTGAGCGGCCCCAGGAAGAGGCGCTGAAACATCAGCAACAGGGCCAAGGCGGTCACCACAAGCCCAATTGTCGCCAGAGCGGTAAAGAGCGGCAGGGTAGCCCACGCTCCGCGGAAGATGAAGAACTCGCCGACGAAACCAGCCAAGCCGGGCAGCCCCAAGTTGGCAAACATCGCCACGCCCATGACGCCCGCGAAGGTGGGGGCCACCACACGCAGCCCGCCAAAGTCATTCAGGCTCCAACTGCCCGTGCGCGCATAGAGCGCCCCCGCGAGGTAGAAGAGCGCACCGGTGCTGAGGCCGTGGGCCACCAGTTGCATCATCGCACCATTGAGCGCAATCGCCCTGCTATCCTGGCTGGCACCACCGGGCAGCGCCGCCGCCGCCGCAATCGCCAGCATCACATAGCCCATGTGGTTGATCGAGGTGTAGGCGATCAGCCGCTTAATGTCGCCGCCAGTATTGGCCAGCGCCCCAAATGCCCCCGCCACAATGCCCACCAGCGCCAAAGCGCCCATCACTGGTGCAAAAAATTGGCTCGCATCGGGCACTAAGGGCAGCAACAGGCGCAACATCCCATAGGCACCCATCTTGCTCATCACCGCGCTGAGCAGGATACTGCCCGCAACCGGCGCTTCGCAATAGGCATCGGGCAGCCAGGTGTGGAAGGGCCAAACCGCCAACTTCACCGCAAAGGCGATGAAGATCGCCCAGAACGCGATACCTGTGTAGATCAGCGGGTTCGTCCCTAGGACGTTGGTCACTCCTAGATGCCCCATATACCCAGCGAGAATGTCGCGCAGGTTGCCCGTCA
>RSAS01000327.1 GCA_003934145.1 Candidatus Viridilinea halotolerans
GCCTCCGCCTCCCTCCGCCTCCGCACCTCTCCGCCTCCGCACCTCTCCGCCTCCCTCCGCCTCCGCGCCTCTCCGCCTCCCTTTCGCGCCCATAGCCCAACAGCCGCATCCCGTTGAGCGTCACCAGCAGCGAGGTGCCCACGTCGGCCAACACCGCCATCCACAGCGTGCCCATGCCGAATAGCACTAGGACGAGAAAGAGCAGTTTGATGCCAATGCTCAGGGCGACATTCACCGCGACGGTCTGCATAGCCGCCCTACTCAGCCGGATGGCAAAGGGCAGCCGTCGCAGATCGTCGCTCATCAGCGTCACATCGGCGGTCTCCATGGCTTGGTTGGTACCGCCGCCCATGCCGCCCAGCGCAATGCCCACACTCGCCGTCGCCAGGGCTGGGGTATCGTTGATACCGTCGCCCACCATCGCCACCGGGCCATATTCGCGCTCCAGCGCCTGGATAGCCGCGACCTTCGCGGCGGGCAAGAGATCGGCGCGCACAGCGCTCACCCCCACCTCGGCCCCAATGCGCTCGGCAGTGGCCTGCTGGTCGCCCGTCAGCATCACGACCGCCTTGAGGCCCATGGCATGCAGTTGCGCCACCGCTTCGCGGCTGGAGGGGCGCACCACATCGGCGAGCGTGATGGTGCCGTAGTAGTTACCGGCCACGCTCACCATCACTGGCGTATGGCCTGCGGCTGCATCTTGGCTCGCCAGGGCGCAATGGGCGGGCGTGTGGGCAATTGCGCCCTCGAAGGCGCGGTGGCTGCCCACAAAGACCTCGCGCCCATTGATCATCCCCGTCACCCCGCGGCCCACCAGTGCCTTGACACCCTCGGCGGCGGGGATGTGCGCTGTAAGGCCACGCGCCTCGGATGCGGCCATGATCGCATGGGCCAGCGGATGCTCGGAACGGCGCTCGACCGCTCCGGCAAGTGCCAGCAGATCGTCACAGACCACACAATGAGCCACCGCCACCCCCTCCGGCGTTGGACAGTATACGGAGCGCAGCGCCACCACCTCCGGCTGCCCCGCAGTAAGCGTGCCCGTCTTGTCGCAGGCCACCACCTGCACCTTGCTCAGCGCCTCAAGGTAGGCCCCACCTTTGATCAGCACCCCGTTGCGCGCTGCCGCACTCAGCGCACTCACTAGGCTCACCGGCGTACTGATCACCAAGGCGCACGGACATGCCACCACCAGCAGCGCCAGCCCCCGGTAGAACCAGCCAAAAGTATCGGGCGCGGGATTCCAAAAGGGCTGACCGAAGAGCAGCGGCGGCAGGGTTGCGACCAACAGTGCCAGCAACACTACCGCAGGCGTATAGTATTTGGCAAACTGGTTAACAAAACGCTGCACCGGCGCACGCCGCTCTTGCGCCTCGGCCACCAAACGCACCATGCGAGCGATGGTGTTATCCTGCGCCAACTGGGTCACCGTAAGTTCCAGGCAGCCCTCACCATTGATGCTTCCGGCAAAGACCTCGGCACCCGGCTCTTTTTCAATCAAGCGACTCTCGCCAGTGATCGGCGCTTGGTTGATTGAAGAATAGCCAGCGCGCACGGTGCCATCCATCGGAATACGCTCACCGGGGCGCACCACCACCACATCACCCACCTGTAGCACATCAATCGGCACCCGCTCTTCGCACACAGAGCCCGAATTGCAACAACTCGTTCCCAGGCGCAACGCCGTCGCGGGGGCCACCTCCAGCAGGCTCGCAATGGCATGGCGGGCGCGCGTCGCGGTGTAGCCCTCGAGTGCCTCACCAATAGTGAAGAGCACCATCACCAAACCGGCCTCGACATAGGCGCCAATCGCCACCGCGCCCAACGCCGCAATCGTCATCAGCGCATTGATGTTCAGTTCGCGGTTGAAACGTAAGCCACGCCAAGCGCTGTGCGCAATCGGCCCAATCGTCAGCGCCATCGCCAGCAGCGCGAGCAGATTAATCCAGAGCGCCTCCCAGCCCAAGATCTCGTCCAACACCACCCCCGGCAGCACCAAGAGCGCCCCAACGAGGGCCAAGCGCGTTTCGCGGCGGGCCAACATAAACGCGAGGAAGGTAGGCGCAGCAGTGGCACGCGGCGGCGCAAGCGGCACTTCCTCTGTTGCCACCGCCTCATAGCCCAGATCGCGCACCCGCTGCACAATCGTAGCAGCGGCAAGCTCACCCCGCACCCAGAGCCGCTCGCTGGTAAAGGTCAACGTACAAGCCTGAACGCCAGGCAGTTGCCCTACGCCACGTTCAACCGTCTGGGCGCAACCAGCGCAATCCAACCCGCGAATCGTAAAGGTATACTCCACTGGTGGCCTCGTCATAGTGCTTTGTTGGGGAGGGGTTCGGGGGGGCTTCACCCATGCGCATGAACTTAAGGGGCATGCGGCCCCTTAAACCCCGCTGGAAAGGGAAATTTTTCGGGGGCCATGCCCCCGAACCCCCGCCGACAGGCCCGCCAGAGGCTT
This sequence comes from Candidatus Viridilinea halotolerans, assembly GCA_003934145.1. GTDB lineage: Bacteria > Chloroflexota > Chloroflexia > Chloroflexales > Chloroflexaceae > Viridilinea > Viridilinea halotolerans. The sequence continues at coordinate 2,459 of RSAS01000327.1, forward strand.
ACGTTCATGCGCATGGGGGGCTTCGCCCTCCCCGAACCTCCCACCAAGCTGGGTGGTTACGAACCATTCCCAAGGGTAAACACCCCGATGGCAGTAGTCGTTATCTGGTATAATCCATGAGGGATGGCCTTCAAGCATCCGTATAAGTGTTTGGATTATAACATCTTCAGGATGTTGTAGCCCCTGCACATCACACACCACTCAAATCCCCATAACTGGTATGACGCATCAGCGTGCCCTGCGCCCCGAAGAGTCGGCTGTGACGACGCCCCAACCAGCGGCTGTGCCGCAAGCTAGCGTTGCGCCGACGTTCAATGCGCGCCAACGCTTCCTGCGCGTTTCGGCCTTCTTCTTGAGCGTGGTCGCCCATATTTACATCTGGGACATCTTTCTCGCCCGCTTTGTACTTTCTCGTTGGTACGTACAGCGCACGATGATGACGCGTTGGACGAAATTGGCGCGGCGTTTCCGTCTGCTTGCGCTTGAGTTGGGCGGAATGCAGATCAAGCTCGGCCAGTTCCTCTCTTCGCGGGCCGATATTGTGCCCGATGCGGTGCGTTGGGAGTTGGCGGGCCTGCAAGATGAGGTTCCCCCCGCGCCAGCCGGTCACGTTCTGGAAGTTATCCTCGAAGAGCTTGGCGCTGCGCCCCAAGAGCTCTTTCTGCGCTTTGAAGAGCATACCGTTGCCGCAGCATCGCTCGGCCAAGTTCATTTTGCGACCCTCCACGATGGGCGTGAGGTGGCGGTGAAGGTGCAACGCCCCTATATTGATCGCATTATTGAGGTTGATCTCAGTGCGATCACATGGGTGGTACGGTTAATTAAGAACTATCCGCCGATTCGCCGCCGCGCCGATCTCGAAGCGCTCTTGGCTGAGTTTGCGAAGGTGATGGTGCGCGAACTGGATTATGTTGAAGAGGCGCAGAGTGGCGCACGCTTCCGCGAGAATTTTGCTGACGTGCGTGGCATCTACGTTCCTGAACCGATCTTTGAATTTACGACGCGCCGCGTCTTGGTGATGGAACGGATTGACGGGATTAAGATTAGTGACCTGCGTACCCTCGATAGCCTTGGCGTGAGCCGCGTCGAATTGGCGTCGCGTCTTAATAACTGCTATCTGAAGCAGTTCTTTACGGATGGGTTCTTCCATGCCGATCCCCATCCGGGCAATCTCTTTGTGCGCGTGGAGCCGGAAATGCCGACCGTCTATGTCAATGGACTGGTCGGCAATGAGCCACTACTCGACGATGACGCTACTACCGTTCCTCCCCAGGGTCGCCCCTTCACCTTGATCTTCGTAGACTTTGGCATGGTTGGCGAACTGACCGAGCAGACGATGGAGATCATTCGTTTTGGAGTGATCGGCTTGGCGACGAATGATCCCGAACGCATGGTAACAACGCTGGAGCGCCTCAATATGATCCTGCCCGGGGCCGACCGCCAGCCCTTTGTGAAGGCAGTCCAGATCATGCTGCGCCATTCTTACAATCGCACCATGCGTGAAATGACTAATCTGGATGTTGAGGCTATTTTTGATGAGACAAAAGATATAATTTACGATCTTCCCTTTCAGATTCCGCAAAATCTGCTCTACTTCGGACGTGCGATGAGTATGGTGGCGGGTCTGGCTACCGAAATTTACCCCGACATTAACCTCTTCCACGAGATTCAGCCCTTCGCCCGGCGCATGCTCGATGAGGAGCAGCGTAAAGGTAATTGGCCCGATAAGATCCAAAAAGAGGTACGCGAGTTAGGCCAAATTCTGCTGACCTTGCCACGCCAAATGGACAACTTCTACCGCTCGGCCAACCGCGGGGAGTTGGCCACGCGCACAGATCTAGGGCGCATCGAACGGGGCATGCGCCGCGTCGAACGCTCCACCGACCGCCTCGCGGGTGGCATGCTCGCCAGTGGCTTCTTCCTCGGCGGGGTGCAGTTGCGCACCCGTGGCCTCGAACGGGAGTCGCGGCGCGCTTGGTGGGCCTCGGCTGCCGCCCTCGTCTGGATGCTGTGGCCGCGCGGCGAACGGTGAGGCGCGAGGCGTGAGGCGCGAGGCGCGAGGCGTGAGGCGTGAGGCGCGAGGCGCGAGGCGCGAGGCGCGAGGCGCGAGGCGCGAGGCGCGAGGCG
>RSAS01000387.1 GCA_003934145.1 Candidatus Viridilinea halotolerans
CTATCCGTGACTTGCCGAGCGAATGTTCTGTCCGCCCTTAAACCCACAACGTGGGGTAGGGGGGTGAGGGCCACCTAAGGCATCCCAAGAACCTGTCCGTAGCTTACGAAGCAAGTATTCTGCCCGCCCATGAACCCCACAGGGGCCGAATCGCTACTCCACCCGCGTCATATAGGGATTCACCGCCTGCACCCCCAACTGGCGTTCAAGCGCCATCAGCCGTTCAAGCGCCTTGCGGTAGGGATGGGGCGCGGTGAGCATACGCTCAGCGGCTTTGTGGCAGCCCAGCCAGCGCAAATGTTGGTAGGCCACCCATTCGGCGTGGCCTTCGCGCAACTCGTGGTCGCTGAGCAGCGGGCAGCGTTCGCCCTGCCATGCGTGGGCATACTCGTGAGCCACCGTCGTGCGAAAGGTGAGGCGCGGCAGCCCATAGAGCATATAGATTGCCCGGATGTGGCCGCGTCGCTGATAGAGGCCCAAGGTATTGAAGCCCCGTGGCGGATGGCTGCTGCCCGCCGCCCGAATGCCCTCCAACGTCGGCGCATCCACCAAGCGAAACGCGACCCCCACATTGAGGCGCATCTCCAAGTATGCCACTAGCGCCGAAACCGTCTCGTCAAAGATCGCACGCGCCACCTGCGGTTCATAGATCGCCGTGGCATGGCAGAGGCCACACTGCTGCCGTCCATCGTGCAACTTCCAATGCTGATCGCCCAACGGCGACCCACACGTCGCACAGCGCAGGCGTGTCGTAATACAGCCATGGCAATAGCGCTCAGGCCGATCAATCAGCGTATAGTAGTTGCCCAGTAGCGGCCCACCGCACGCGGCACAACGCTCGTTGGTTGCCATAGTAACCATGTTCACATAAAGCTTAGGGCTGCGCCCTAAAACCCGCCGGAGGGTGGGGCTGCGCCCCCATGCGCATGAACTTTAGGGGCCTGCGGCCCCTAAAACCCCGCCAGAAGGGGAAATTTTTCGGGGGCCAAGCCCCCGAACCCCCGCCGGCAGGCCCGCTAAGGGCTTAAGCTAATGCGTATGGACTGCGCCCCAGACCCTCTTTTTTCTTTCGTTTTGGCGGCGAAGCCTTTCCCGAACCCCCGCCGGTAGGCTTACGTTCATACCACGCCCCGCCGGACGGCGGCAAGTTGCGCGGGAACCTGGTTCCCGTGCGCACCCTTACTTACAACAGCGGCCCTTGGCGCGTATAGCGCGCCACCAGCGTGCGTACCTCACCGAGCAACTGGTCGCGCTCGTAGGCACCCTTCTGGATGACGCGTTGGGCCGAGGCGGTGAGCAGCATCCGATCTTCGTGGGTGAGATCCATCGCCGTCACCACAATCACCGGAATGTGCATCCATTCTACGTTGCTGCGCAGTTCATTCAGGAAGCCAAAACCATCCAGTTCGGGCATCATCAGATCGAGCAGAATAAGCCCCGGACGAGCCGCCGCGACGGCCTCCAGCCCCAGCCGCCCGTTGGCCGCTTCGTGGGTCTGCCAGCCCGCCTGATCGAGCGTGCGACAGAGAATCTCGCGTGTGGTGTCGTCATCTTCAACCACCAAAACGGTTGGAGGCTCGTTGGATGAATCGTCGTTGGTCGTACAATAGCGCCCGACCAGTTCGATCAGGCGGCGGCGATCCACCGGCTTGGTGAGGTAGTCGGCGGCCCCAAGGCTGAAGCCGGTGCTGCGTTCGTCCAGAATGGTCAACATCACCACCGGAATATTAGCCAGTTCGGGATCGGCCTTGAGCGCCGCAAGAATCTGCCAGCCATCGGCATCGCGCAGCAGCACATCGAGCGTAATCACGTCGGGGCGCACAATGCGCGCCCGTGCCAACCCCTCCGCGCCACTGATCGCCGTCACCACGCGCAAGCCCTCGCGGCTGAGCGTGCGCTGTAGCAATTCACTCGTCGCCGGGTCGTCGTCAATCACCAGCACCGTGCCACGCACCGGCCCGTTGGGCACCACATCGCTTGCGGCAACAAGGTGGGCCACCGCTTCTTCGGGGCGCACCTCACGCGGCACCACTATCGTGAAGGTGGAACCCTCATCCGGCCTGCTGCTCACCGTAATATCGCCGCCCATCATCTGGCAAAAGCGGCGACTCAGCGCCAAACCCAAGCCAGTACCGCCATACTTGCGCGTGGTTGAGGCATCGCCCTGCGTAAACTCGCGGAAGAGTTGGCCTAATTGCTCCTGCGCAATCCCAATGCCGGTATCATGCACCCGTAGGTAGAGATATTCCACTCCGTTGATGTTTTGATTTTCAATTTCGAGTGTAATTTTTCCATTAGCAGTAAATTTTGCTGCATTGGAAAGTAGATTGAGCAACGATTGACGCAAACGGGTCAAGTCGTTGTAGAGCGTGCCACTGATATCACCGCTGACCACAAAACGATTGTTATTATTGGCCACCAGGGGTTCAATCGTACTGGTCACATCGTGAATCATCGTGCTGAGCGCAAAACGGTCGAGGTGCAACTCCATGCGCCCCGCCTCGATCTTGGAGATGTCGAGTACATCGTTGATCAGGGCGAGCAGTTGGCGGCCTGCAGTACGAATTTTGTGCAGATCAGGCGCAAAATCGTCATAGCCCAGATCCTCCGCTTCCTCTTCCAACATCTCGGCATAACCAATGATCGCATTGAGCGGCGTACGCAGCTCGTGGCTCATATTGGCAAGGAAGATGCTCTTCGCCTTAGTCGCCTCCTCAGCGGCGGCCCGCGCCTCTTCGGCATTGATGCGCGCCTCTTCGGCGGCGCGTGTGGTGTTGGCCAACGCCTGGGTACGCTCCAACACACGCTGCTCCAGCAGATCACGGCCCGTGCGCACCTCCTGTGCCATCTGGTTGAAGGCTTGGCCGACACGGGCAACTTCACTCTGGCCAGTCGCATGCACCTGTACCGCTAGATCCCCCCCCGCGAGGCGTTGGGTCGCCCGCAACAGTTCGTTGAGCGGCCCACTGATCGAACGCATCAGGCGGATGCCGGTCGCGTAGGCAGCCAGCAGCAACAAAAGGCTAAAGGCCACCGTAAAGCTTTGGCGCTGGCGGAGCGCATTGATGCGCGCCGCGAGTAGCGTCTCTAGAGCAGGCGCCGTCGTCGCCGAAAGGCGGGCACTCCCCTCCATCGCCATTTGGCCCGCATTAACCAACTCGCGTGTCCCCACGAGTCGATTCGGCGCCGTCGCTGCTTCTTGGTACTGCGCAATCATTGCATCAACCAGCGCGAGGTACTGCTCCTCCTCCGGGGCCAGCAGCGGGCGTAACTGCGTCCACGCCGTATGGGTGTAGGCGGTCTCCAAATTGCGGCGTAGCGTCTCACGATTAGCCCGCAATAGGCTAAGTTGCATAACCAACTCGGTGCGCCGCTCGGCCAATAGGTAAGGCAACGGTACCAGTCCCTCATTGACCAACAAAATACGTGCCATAATCGCCTGCGCTTCGGGCAAACGCAGCAACACCGCATCCATCATATAATAGCTATCGAGATCGGGGTCGAGAATTAGGTTAGAATAATCGCCAACCGTAGCAATCAAAGCGCGTTGATCATCAATCAACTGCTGATAGCGCTCATAGCCCTCCAGCGCACTCCCGCGCAGATCGTCGCTGCGCAGTACCTCCCACCCCGCCTCAATGCGCTGGAACAGTGCCTCCGTGCGCAAGCGTTCGCCATAATCCGCTTGCAACGGGCGCAGCGCCGCCATTGCCGTCTCGACCCGCAGCTTCGTTCGCGGCAAGGATTCAACCGTAATCCCCAGACTCAACGCACGCATCGCCTCATGGCGATGCAGCAGGGTCGCCAAATAGACCTCATTGAGCGCATGCAGATACTCAGTGCCAGCAATCTCTTTTTGAGCAAAACGGATGCGGACATTCTGTTCCGCAACCATAAAACCCATGGTTACCGCCAAGGGCAGTAAAAAGAGCAAACTGATCAACAGAAATTTTTCTGGGTAGCGCAGACGATTAATACGAGGACGGATACCCATACGGCGCTTGATACTTCTCTTCCTACTTTGCTACCCGCTGCAACAGACGCTCAATTTTAGCCAACAGACGCTCCAACTCAACTGGTTTGGTGTCATAATCATCACAACCCGCCGCCAAGCACCGTTCATAATCACCCGACATCGCGTGGGCCGTCAGCGCAATGATTGGCACCGTCGCAATACTCGTCGCATCGGCGCGCAGCGTTCGTGTCGCCTCCCACCCATCCACAATTGGTAGACTCATATCCATCAAAATGAGATCGGGCTGTTCCGTGCGGGCCATCGCCAACCCTTGGGCACCATCCACCGCGATAACAATCTCGTAACCTTTACGCTTCAGCCGCCGCGAAAGCATATCGCGGTTCATCTCATTGTCTTCAACCAAGAGAATCTTGGGCATGATTATGCCTCCTGGTATTATTATAAAAGTCGTTGGGGCTGCGCCCCAAACCCCTCTTTTTTCTTGCGTTTTGGCGGCGAAGCCGCCAAAACGCAAGAGAGAACGTTCTACGGAAGGACTACGCCTCTGCCGGCGGGGGCGCGGGGGCATGGCCCAATACGTTTCAAATAAGACCTCACAGGTC
>RSAS01000416.1 GCA_003934145.1 Candidatus Viridilinea halotolerans
AGCCGGCTAAAGCCGGCACTCCACTGCGTAGCGACCGACTTTTCAGACAGCCTCTAGGCAATTTTCGCAATAGACATGCTTACCGTTCGCTCATTTCTCACCGAGTTTGGAAGATTGTCGCATGAGCGCAACAGCAAGGTTCGTAGTAGGCGCTTTAGCGCCGTCCGCGGGCTACTTACGGCGCTAAAGCGCCTACTACCAGCGGGTTTTGGCCTATTTCCATGAACCGTCAAAAAAATAAGCGAACGGTAAGGACATGGTTTCAGAAAGGGGCTTCTCGCTTTACCATTTCGGAACGAACCTGTCTGAGGAATAGTAGGCAGGGGGCTTAGCCCTCCCTAAAGACCCCTACCACACAACTCCGCGATCACGCAACGCCGCCTGCAACGCCGGTTCCACTTGGGCCTGAATGTGGGCGTTGGCGTAGCCAATCCAGCCTACGTCGGCTTCAAGGTTGAAGGGGGCATCGCAGGGTTGCCCATGGCCATCGGTGAGAATCACCCCGGCACGTTGGGCGATCAGGGCGGTGCAGAGATCGTAGGGGTGACAGCAGATGCCCAAGGCTTCGCCACGGGCGGCGAGGTAGGGTTCGAGCAGCGGGCGCAGATCGGCGACAAAGCGGTCGTGGCCGGCAATCAGTTCGTAGAGTTGGCCGCCGCTACAGATGTACTGATCCTCGAAGCAATGAGCCTTACCCAACTGGGGCGGGCCAAGCGTGGCGCGCACCATGGCTTCGTCAATGGCGGCCAGCGGTTCGCGCATGCCGGGGAAGAAGCGGCTGATGGTGGCAAATCCGTGGGCGATACTGGTCGCCCGCGAGGGGCGCAAATGCAGCGGCGCACGTTCGCCGCTCAAGCGATTGAAGCGCACGGCCTGCATTGGCCCGTCACTGGTGGCCCAGAGTACATCGCAGAGATGCTGTTTCACCAGGGGAATCTCGGTCTGCACGGCGAGCGTAATATCACGCAGGCGAGTTGTCGGCCCGCAATTGGGCGCGATGCCGGTGAGCACCCACGCCGGGCGTTTCTGGTACATCAGGCCGCGCGTACCATCAATGGGATCAACGAGTACGCGGATGCGTGCGGCAGCGGGATCGCTGCCGTGGGGCAGGGTCACGCCAGCGGGGGGCAAACCCTCAGCGAAGAGGATCAGCGGCCAGCGGGGGGCCACGCGGGTGGCAAAAAAGTCTACCAGTAGCGCCTCGCTCACGCGATCCACCGCATAGATTGTATCGCCCGCCGCGTCATCCTCAGCCACCCCCGCCAACTCATCGAGCGCATGCGCCGCGCACGCCGCCACCACCGCGTCGCGGATCTGGGCGTGCAGATCAAGGATAAGGGGGAGGAGTTGGTTAGTTTCTGGAGGCATATGGTGGGGGGGGGCTACGTCCCGGTGGGCCTGTCGGCGGGGGTTCGGGCTTGCCCTGAGCCTAGTCGAAGGGGCATGGCCCCCGAAGAATCCCCCCTTCCGGCGGGGGCTTTAGGGGCCTGCCGGCGGGGGTTCGGGGGCATGGCCCAATACGTTTCAAATAAGACCTCACAGGTCTGCTCTTCTGCACTGGAACGCCATCAGCAAAGACCTGTGAGGTCTATGCTCTCCCTTATCATGGCCCCCGGCTAGGCCATAAGCATGCGCACCCCATGGGTGAGTATAGGATCAAGCACACGCGGCACCGCCGCGAGGCGGTCACGGCGCAGCGCCAGCGCAGCGAGACCTTGGCCGCGCAATTCGAGGTATTCCATAACTGTGCCACTCTCGACCACGTCGGGCTCGCTGGATTGCACTACAACATAACTCGCCCCCAACTTAAAGAGGCGTCGTCCGGGTTCAACCAAAGGGCTGCGGCCCAACAGCGCAGCGTAGCGAGCGCTACTGACTTCGAGATCGCGCACCGCCACCGTCAGGCGAAAAATGCCGCTTGCGCCATTGGGATGCTGGTGCGCCAAACCGGCGGGCACGCGCAGCGCACGCGGCGTCACATCGCCGCAGAGGAAGGGTAGCTCGGCGGCACGACCATACGCAGTCTGCCAGACAATATGCACCCCATCGTGGCGCACGCGCCCGCCCTCAAGCGGGCCAGCGAGGTGCAAGCCGCGTGCGTGGGCCGCCGCCACATCTTCGGCAATGGCTTGGGGCAACAGCGCAAAATCAATAATGCCCTCACCAGCGGCAATATGGGGCCACCAACGATGACCGGGCGCCTCGCGCCGAAAGGCCAAAAGCTCCAAGTAGGTGCCATCGGCAAAGCAGATGAGCGCATTATGAGTTGCGCCATCGGTATGCTCACCGCCGGGCATCACCCGAAAACCGAGTGCCTCGTAGTCGTGAATGGCTGCGGCCAGATCGGCCACCAGGATTACTACATGGTCAATTGCCTGGATCATAGTAGCCTATTATACGCGGTAAAGCGAGGAGGGTGTGCGAAGGAACCAAGTTCCTTCGCACATCCTTGACAGCGTTCGTGCGGTATGATAAATTATCATACCGACATATAATCCACCACCACGAGGTACGCTATGGCTGCCACAAAAGTTGCGATTACTATAGATAGTTCGCTTCTCGCCGAATTAGATCGTTTGGTTGAGCAACACGTCTTTCCTAATCGAAGTAGAGCTATTCAGGAAGCGCTATCCGATAAATTGGCACGGATGCGCCGACGTCGGCTTGCCCAAGAGAGTGCAAAGCTTTCGATTGAGCAGGAGCAAGCCTTTGCCGAAGAAGGCATACAACAGGATCTGGAACAATGGCCAGAATACTAAGAGGTGATATCTGGTGGGCAGAACTTGATCCAGTGCGCGGGAATGAACAAGCGGGAACGCGACCAGTCTTAATTATCAGCCACGACGTATTCAACGAACGTTCAGGAACGGTGATTGCGTTAGCAATTACGAGTCAGCGCCCAAACGCAGGTTACCCATTAACATACGAACTTCCAGAACATACGCTACCGAAACCATCTTGGGTCAAAGTGAGCCAAATTCGCGTTCTCTCGGCACAACGATTGAATAATCGTGCAGGATGGTTGGAACCAGAGGATTTGTCAGAGATCATTGATGGCCTGAACGAGATCATTGCGGACTAACACGAGAGGCTGTAAAGCCTCTGGTATAATCGGCTCATGACTGTGAAGTTTTGTCTCATAGGCGTGAGGTTGCGCCTTCCGGCGGGGGTTTGGGGGAGGCTTCGCCTCCCCCAAAGAACTCTTTTTGTTCGGGTGTAACCAAAACGTGTAGGAAGGGGGGGCGGGGGAACCAAGTTCCCCCGCATTTCCCCCTGTCCGGCGGGGTGTGGGGCGCAGCCCTACACATTTTAGCCACACCCTTTTTGTTCCGTGTTGGCGGCGAAGCCGCCAACACGGAACAAAAAGAGTTCTTTGGGGCGCAGCCCCAACAGCGGGTTGTAGGGTGCAGCCCTACAGGTAATAGGGGAAACCCGGTTTCCCCCCACAAAAGAGCAACGCACAGAGTGAAAGGTTCAACCATGAGCGATGAGACGTTTCGTGCCCTCGTGGTCGAAGAGAGCGCAACGGGGCGCAGTGTGGAGTTGCGCGATCTGCCGCTGGCAAGTTTGCCAGCCGGTGAAGTGTTGGTGCGCGTCGCCTATTCGACGCTCAATTATAAGGATGGTCTCGCGGTTACCGGCAAGGGTAAGATTCTGCGCATGAATCCGATGGCCCCCGGTATCGATTTTGCCGGTACGGTGGTCGAGTCGGCTTCGCCCGACTATCGCCCCGGCGACGAAGTTATTCTTACCGGATGGGGCGTCGGTGAGCGCTTCTGGGGCGGTTTTAGCCAACTCAACCGCGTGAAGGCGGAATGGCTCGTGCCGCTGCCCGCCGGCCTGAGTTTGCAACGGGCGATGGCGCTTGGTACGGCGGGCCTGACGGCGATGCTCTGTGTGCTGGCGCTCGAAGGGCATGGCCTAGAGGCTGGTGAGCGCGAGGTCGTCGTGACGGGGGCCGCTGGTGGCGTTGGCAGTGTGGCGGTGGCGCTCTTGGCCAAAGCGGGCTACCGTGTCGTCGCTTCCACGGGCCGCCCCGATGAGGCGGACTATCTCAAGGCGCTGGGGGCGAGCGAGGTGGTGGATCGGGCCACCTTTACGGCCCCCGGCAAGCCGCTGGAGCGCGAACGTTGGGCCGGTGCGGTGGATACCGTCGGCGGCGCGACGTTGGGGGGCATCTTCCGTGCGATGGCCTACCATGGCGTCGTTGCGGCCTGTGGCAACGCCGGTGGCGTTGACTTTAGCGCCTCGGTCTTCCCCTTCATTCTGCGTGGCGTGCGCCTCATCGGCGTGGATTCGGTGCTGGTGCCCTTTGCCGAACGCCAAGTCGCCTGGCAACGCATGGCCCGTGACCTCGATCCCGCCCTGATCGATCAGATGACCGAAGTAATTGCGCTAAGCGACGTGCCCGCCTACAGCGAGACGATCACCAATGGCCGCGTGCGCGGGCGCGTGGTGGTGGATGTGAATTCGTAATGTTGGTGGGGTGCTTGACAATCTTGGGATGCCACGGATGGCCCTCACCCCCTGCCCCCTCTCCCACGTTGTGGGA
>RSAS01000620.1 GCA_003934145.1 Candidatus Viridilinea halotolerans
ATCCTTTGGGGGCCTCGCCCCCAACCCCCCGCCGGACGGGAGATCCTTTGGGGGCCTCGCCCCCAACCCCCCGCCGGACGGGAGATCCTTTGGGGGCTTCGCCTCCAACACCCCGCCGAACGAGAGATCCTTTGGGGGCGAAGCCCCCGAACCCCCGCCGAACGAGAGATCCTTTGGGGGCGAAGCCCCCAACACCCCGCCGGACGGGAGATCCTTTGGGGGCGAAGCCCCCAGCACCCCGCCGGACGGGAGATCCTTTGGGGGCGAAGCCCCCAACACCCCGCCGGACGGGGGTTCGGGGGCGGCTTCGCCGCCCCCGAAAAATTCCTTTTGTGCGATGTTGGCGGCGAAGCCGCCAACATCGCACAGAAAAGACCCTTTATTCGCCGCGAATCAGTTGCACAAAACGGTAGCCATACTGAAAAAAAGAGATACTAAAAGGCACCATGGCAGCGAGCAGCACCGGATAGCCGCTACGCGGCCCGTCGGCGGCGTAGAGCAGTGCGGCGGCGGTGAGCAGCACGGTGGTTAGTTTGCCCGCACTCGCTGCAGGCGTCACCTGATCCAACCGTCTGATTACCACGATAGCGGCAACTAGGATGCCCAAGTCGCGGAAGAGCAAGAGACCAGTGGCCCACCATGGGAAGCCGCGTGTTTGCGAGAGAATGATCGCGGCCCCATTGAGCAACAGTTTATCGGCGAGGGGGTCAAGCACCTCCCCCAACTGCGAAACCTCGCCGCGCATCCGGGCCAGCGGGCCATCAAGCGCATCAGTCAGCATGGTGATCGCCAAGCAGATCATGGCAGCGCGTCGTCGCTTAGGATGGCGCAGCAGCACCAGAGTAATCGGCACGAGCGCCAAGCGGCTCATGGAGAGGATGTTGGAGGGGTAGCGCAGTTCGTGCGGTTTTACCAGATCGCGCAGGCGCATGCAAGCCTCAATTATGCCTGGGGGAACCAAGCTCCCCCAGGCCCACACTATCAGAGAGGAAGCCGCGCTTGCGGCTGTGCTCTGTGCTCTGTTCTTCTTCTAATACTGCTGCGGCGAGTAGGGGTCGTTGTAGGCCACCGGCGCCTGGCCCTGCAACTGAATGAGCTTCTGGCCCAACAGGTGGCCAAAGACGGCTTGGGCGTAGGGGATGGTGAAGAAGATGCCAATGATGACAACTCCGCCGGCCTGCGCAACCAAGCTGCAGAGAATTTGGAGCAGCCAGAGAATGAACCAGCCCCCCAAGTCGCCCCGTACCATCGCGACAACGTCACTAACCTGGAACGCCGCACCGAGGCTGTTGGTCTGGAGGTAACGCGCCGTGGCCGCGAGGATGAGCGGTTGGATGGCGAGCGAAATGATGAAGATCAGCGGGAAGAGGCAGAAGAAGACGAGGAGCATCATCATGCCTACTGCTTCTTCGCTACCGGTGGCCGCCCCAAACATGGGAAAACATGCCATGAGCACCGAGAGGATGATAATGGGAATGGCGTAGACGATGGCAATGAGGAAACCATTGAAGCCTAAGCGTAATTTCTCGCCATAATTCTCCCATTTGGGTAGTGGACGCGGGTTGCCGCTCGCCACGTTACGCGCCGCCTCTAGTGCATAGCCGCCGATCATGAGCCAGCCGACAATCGGAACAAAGATAAGGACGCCGCAGATCAGGATGCTGGTAACCCACTGGTCATCATCAAAGGGGTAGGAGAAGGCTTTGCCGAGATCCATGGTTGTACACTCCTTTTCGGGGGTTAGGGGTTAGGGGTTAGGGGTTAGGGGTTAGGGGTCAGGGGTCAGGGGGTCAGGGGTCAAGGGGGCGAACAGGATGGGGGCCCCTGGTTCCCGCGTGTACCCTTCCCTTCATGTTTTGGTTACACAAGGTTCGTAGGAACTCTCTAGTTTAGCGCCATGCATCGCTTTCTGATGCGCTCCGACTGACACCTGAAACCAGGCACCTGAAACCTTGTCTTACACTCAGTGCTCCCCTACTCTATCAGACGTTGGGAAGTGCCATTTTGTGGCAGGGGTTTTATGGGAGATTTGGCGGGGCGGGGAGGGCGAGAGGCGAAGAGGCGGGCTTTCAGATCGCGCCTCTTCGCCTCTCGCCCTCCCCGCCTCACGAGGCGGCTTCCGCCGCGACATAGAGTTGCACCACCACCAAGTGGGCATAGACCACCGCCGAGCAGAAGAGCCACCACAGTACGAGCAGGATGAGGCCTTGGGCCGCGAAGTTGATGCTGCTTAAACGCACGCCTACACCCAACAGCGCCAGTGCAGGCAGGTAGGCTACCAGGGAATAGAGGCGCGCCCGCAAGAAGTTGGCCCGTTTCGTGCGACTCAGGGCATAACGCAACGTCTCGCCGCTCAAGGCATCCTCGATGCGCCCTTCGTCGGCAAAGCGCAAGCGGCCCACCGGCGAGACACTGAGCATAAAGAGTGCCACGAGCATGCAAAAGAGCAACCCAGCGGCAACCAGGAAGAAGATCTGCACCCCAGCAACACCGCCAAGCGCTAAAGCAAGCGCAAGGCCAGCACAGAAGGTCAAGACGCCCCCGATGAGGCCGGGGAGGGCAAAGAAGGTAAAGTCAATGACCAGCGCAAAGATGCCCGCGAGGTAGCGCGTGCTCAGGTCAACCCAGGGCGGCAACGGGGTGGGAAAGCCGCGCTTGCTATTGTCGTAGCTCTCGATGACGAAACCTGCAACCAAAGGCAGGCCAAAGAAGGACGTAGCAATTGCCCCATAGCCCAAGCAGTGCAGCCACCAACGGGCATCGCGGTGGACGATGCGCAGGGCGGTGCGCAGACTCAGCGGTTCCCTTGGCGTTCCAACGCCCCTCAAACTGGTTCTCCGCTGAGGTAGCGTCGGGTAAGGTCGAGGGCGAGGGTCGCCACAAAGTCCCAACCTTCGGGCTGGCGCAGGTCATAGCGGCGGGTGGTTTGGCGCACCAAGCCTTCTGGCGCAACAAGGGCAACGCTAACGGCGGTAAGACCGCTCGCGTCGGGGCTACTGACGGGTTGGGCCGCGAGGCCCAATGCGGTGCGCCAGCGCCCAGCCACACTGGCTGCTGCCGCGTGGGCCAGCGCGGCGGCTGCCGTCTCGTCGGCGGCCTGATCGAGCGGGTGGACGACGAGGCCGCGAATGACCTCTGCGCCGCCGCGTACCGCCGTGAGCGCCCGAAAGATGGGGGCCACCGGCGTCGCCTCGTGGAGCGCGAGGCCCATGTTGCGCTGCGCCAGCAATTTGACCAGTGTCGTTGCGAGGGGCTCATCGCCAATCAGGTTGGTGCCCAGACGCTCGATGATGGTGCTACTCGCCGCCGCCAAGAGCGCCTCGGCCTCCGCGCAAGATTCGGCGTGGGCGGTGATGCGTAGCTCGTAGCGCGCTTGTTTGGCCGAAATGCCTACACTCGGGTTGCTCTGACTCATCAGATCGGCGATCATCTCGCCGATCATGCTCTCACTTAAACCACTGGCGTGCAGGGTTTTGACCAGAATGACCGTGGTGATGCCGCGTTCATCGCGCAGGTAGGGAATGACCGCGTGTTCAAAGAGGTAACGCATCTCGTGAGGCACCCCAGGCAGCACCACTACGGTACCTATGGCATCTTCAACAAGAAAAGCGGGGGCGGTGCCGCGTGGATTTTCGATCACCCGTGCGCCGTTGGGTACATACGCCTGGCGGCGGTTACTCTCTGGCATGGCGCGTTTCATAGCGGCAAAACGGGCAGCGATCTGATCGAGCAGCGCCGCTTGGAACTCCAACGGACGGCCAAACGCCAACGCGACCCCATCGCGCGTCAGGTCATCCAACGTTGGCCCCAAGCCACCCGTGCAAATCACCAGATCAGCGCGGCCCAGCGCCTCGCGCACCGCCGCCGCGATGGCCTCGACGTGATCGCCCACCAAGGTTGTGCGCCCCACCCCGACGCCGCAGGCGGTGAGTTGGCGGGCGAGGTAGGCGCTGTTGGTGTCTACGGTTGCTCCAAGCAACAATTCGGCGCCGATGGCGATGATTTCAGCTTGCATGGTTTTTATGTTTTGGTGGGGGTTGGGGGAACCTGGTTCTCCCATGTTTCCCCTTGCGGGGGCGTGAGGGAACCTCGTTCCCCCATTTCTCCCCTTGCGGGGGCGTGGGGGAACCTGGTTCCCCCATTTCTCCCCTTGCGGGGGCGTGGGGGAACCTGGTTCTCCCCTTTCTCCCCTCGCGGGGGCGTGGGGGAACCAGGTTCCCCCATGTTTCCCCCAGCGGGGGCGTGGGGGAACCTGGTTCTCCCGTTTCTCCCCCAGCGGGGGCGTGGGGGAACCTGGTTCTCCCGTTTCTCCCCTCGCGGGGGCGTGGGGGAACCTGGTTCTCCCGTTTCTCCCCTTGCGGGGGCGTGGGGGAACCTGGTTCCCCCGTTTCTCCCCCAGCGGGGGCGTGGGGGAACCTGGTTCCCCCATGTTTCCCCTTGCGGGGGCGTGGGGGAACCTGGTTCCCCCATGTTTCCCCTTGCGGGGGCGTGGGGGAACCTGGTTCCCCCATGTTTCCCCTCGCGGGGGCGCGGGGGAACCTGGTTC
>RSAS01000948.1:0-1493 GCA_003934145.1 Candidatus Viridilinea halotolerans
TTCTGCTGTTCTGCTGTTCTGCTGTTCTGCTGTTCTGCTGTTCTGCTGTTCTGCTACTCATCCACCTTCAGCGTAATAATCGCCAGTGCCGACAGCGTATAGGCCACGGCGGCAAAGATGATGATCGGCGTGAAGCCCCATGCCATCTGCACGTAGCCGCTGATGACGGCGGAGACGGCCCAGCCCCCGGCCCAGAGGACGCTCACGAGGCTCATGGCCATGCCGCGCTGGCGGGCGGGGGTGTGACGCATAATGAGCGCGTCGTTCATGGGGAAGCTGGCCGAGACAAACATGCCGCGCAGGAAGAAGCCGACGATTGCGGGCATGAGCGCCGGGATGAGCATGAGCATCAAGCCGACGACGGTGCCCATGCGCAGGATTGCGGCGGCGCGGCGCAACCCAATGCGTGCGGTCACAGGGGATCCCATCAGCGCCCCCATGCCCATACCGAGCGCGGTGATCGCCAGAATCATACCGACGACACTATCGCTCAGGCCAAAGACATTGCGGAAAAAGAGATTCTGGAAGGGCAGCAGCGCTCCGCCGCCCATGCCCAGCATCAACCCGGCGAGCGCAAAGCGCAGTAGACGCGCCAGCGGCAAAAGGGTGGCGGGCTCGTTATGCTGCTCACTGTTGCGTTGCGTTTCACTGCAACTAACGACCGGAAAACGGCGTAGTACAGGTAGCATCGCGCCGAGCGCCAAGACAATCACCGCGCCCAAGGCCAAACGGTAGGCGGCGGTTGTTTGATTGCCCACAGCGAGCAAGAGCGCGGCAGCCGTCGGCAACAGGCCGCCAATGGCACTGCCCACCAGCCCCACGGTGAGGGTGGCGGAGGCGTTAAAACCAAAAACGCGAGCGCGTTCATCATCGTTAGTGACAGCAGAGAGCAACGGAATGACCGCAGTCATCGCCATCAGAAAGGCGGCCCCAATCACAAACTGGGCCGCTGCCAGTGCCCAGAGCAGACTGGCTTGCAGCATCAGCAACCAGCCAGCGCAATAGATGGCCAATGCCACCACCAGGGAGCGTTGCGCCCCCATGCGATCGATCAACATTCCCATCGGCACACCCAGCAACATTCCCGCCCCACGGCTAATCGTTGACATCAAACCTGCGGTATCGGTGCCATAGCCCATGCTCACCAAGTAGAAATTGAAGAGCAGATCGGCAATACTAAACGACAACCCAAAGAGGAGGCTATGTGCTAGAATCCGTTTGACGGGCGAACTCAGGGCGCGGAGGCGGGCCGGGCGGGCAAGCGGCACCATAACGATCTCTGTTCTTTAGCTACGTTGATAGATTGGTGACGATACCACACTTTGTTGTGGTATTGCAAACCCTGTTTGTTTGTTTGTGCCGTGTTGGCGGCTACGCCGCCAACACGGCACAAAAGAGCGTTTTGCGGGGGAGGATGCGCCTCCCCCGCACCCCCACCTAGTGGGCTTGGCCCCCGTAAAGCCCATCCGTGCGGCGGAGGCGCGGGGGCACGG
>RSAS01000948.1:1593-4541 GCA_003934145.1 Candidatus Viridilinea halotolerans
CCCCCGTAACGCCCCGTGCGGCGGGGGCGCGGGGGCATGGCCCCCGCAAAAGCCCATCCGTGCGGCGGAGGCGCGGGGGCACGGCCCCCGTAACGCCCCGTGCGGCGGGGGCGCGGGGGCATGGCCCCCGCAAAAGCCCCCCGTGCGGCGGGGGCGCGGGGGCACGGCCCCCGTAACGCCTCGTGCGGCGGGGGCGTGGGGGCACGGCCCCCACAAAAGCCCCCCGTGCGGCGGGGGCGCGGGGGCACGGCCCCCGCAGCATTACCCCCCCAGCGGAGCATGAGCAAGAAGGGCCACCGACCATCCATGGATGAAATAGACAAACCAGAAGACATCGTTCTCGAAACTCGGGCGCTTACCCGCGTCTACGGCGAGCGTGTGCCGGTCAAGGCGCTCGACGGGGTGGATCTGCGCATCAAACGCGGCGAGGTGGTGGCGATTGTTGGCCCGTCGGGTTCGGGCAAATCCACCCTGCTGAACCTGATTGGGGCGCTGGATCGGCCCAGCAGCGGCGAGGTGATCGTGAATGGCACGCCCATTTCGCAGGTGCGCAACCTCGACCGCTTCCGGGGCCAGACCATTGGCTTTGTTTTTCAGAGCCACAATCTTTTACCGACGCTGACGGCGCGCGAGAATGTCGAAGTGCCAATGTACGAACTGGCGATCAGCGGTAGCCAACGCCGTCGGCGGGCGCTTGAGTTGCTGGCGCTCGTGGGCTTGGCCAAACGGGGCGATCACCTGCCGAACCAACTCTCGGGGGGCGAACGTCAGCGTGTCGCGATTGCACGTGCATTGGCCAACCAGCCCGCGATTCTGCTCGCCGACGAACCCACCGGCAACCTCGATACCAAAAATACCGCCGAGATCATGGCTCTCTTGGGCAGACTCAACCGCGAGCAGAACGTCACCCTGGTGATTGTCACCCACAACACCGAAGTCTCAGCGGCAGCACAGCGCGTGGTCACCATCCGCGACGGCAAGATTCAGCGCGACGTGCAACTGGCCAGCGAGCTCGAGCGCGAACTGATCGAACTCAAGAGTTCTGCTTTGGGCCAAGCCATCCTGCGTGGCGATGAGTTGCCCGCTGGTCTGCATGAGATCGCCCCGCAACTCCACGATCTACTTGAGCGGGTCTAGCGTAAGGCCAACACACACTTTGCCAAAAGAGTGTACAATTGGCGTAAGCCTCTGACGAGGGCGTGGGGGCACCGCCCCCGCAAACCACCCGTTCGGCGGAGGCGCAGGGGCACCGTCCCCACAAAAACCACCCGCACGGCGGGGGCGTGGGGGCACTGCCTCCGCAAACCACCCGTTTGGCGGAGGCGCAGGGGCCGCAGGCCCCTTACGTTCATGCCCATGGGGCGTAAGCCCCACAGATTTTGGTCACACCCCAGTAGCAGCGTGGTGAAGAAGTAAAGATGTGGTGTTGAGGCTATTCATGGGTAAGCACCTAGTGCTATAATAGCAAACGATAGGGGCTAGTGGCTTGGAGCCATCCCGCCACCTAGGTGGTACCCTTGACGAGGCAACGCTGGCAATTTGCCCTACGAGTACCCCGGCATCTAGTTGCCGGTGGTTCAAACATGTAGTAGAATAGGCCCGTGCGGTAGCTAATCGGCAACCCGCTCTCTCCGCTGGTAAAGGCCGGCGCACTCTTGCCTCTGCCCCACAACTGGCTGACGGCCCAAGGAGGATATGAATGGCAAGCAGAACCGAAGAGATGGTGCGGCATCTGAAGGCCCTGTCCATGAACACGCCCGACATCGAGGCATCAGCCGTCGTGAGTGTTGATGGCCTCATCATGGCTTCGGCGCTGCCCTCTGATGTTGAGGAAGATCGCGTCTCTGCAATGAGCGCCGCGATGCTCTCGCTCGGTGAACGAATTGCAAATGAGCTGCGCCGTGGTCAGCTCGATCAGGTCTTTGTCCGTGGCGAAGACGGCTATGTGATCCTTATGGCTATCGGCGAAGAAGCCGTGCTCACCGCACTGGCCCAAAGCCGAGCTAAGCTGGGCCTCGTCTTCCTTGACATGCGCCGTACTGCCAACGAGCTGGTCAATCTTGTCTAGCCACGTTGTGGGTGCGTCGCCGGAGCGGTAAAAAACGGTAAAGCGGTAGAGCGGTAGAACGATGTGCCGATCTACCGCTTTTTCGCTTGTTTGGGTAGCTGGCTTCGACAAGCTCAGCCACCGAGCCTGCGGCTGTTATGCGGTGCAAGCCCGCTACGCGGGCTGCGCCCCACATCCCGCCGGAGAGAGGGGGGGGGCGGGGGAACTAGGTTCCCCCGCCTCCCCTTCCTACAAGTGAGGCAGTGGCCTCGTGGCCTCGCCTCAGCGCAACACCAAAGGCAAGTAGGTCTTGTGCTGCATGCTGTCCAATTCTGTTGGGGTATTTGGTTCATAAACGACGTAGGCGCTTAGGTAGCCGATGTTTGAGGTGCCGTAGCGGATGCGCATGTAGCCCTGTTCGCCCCACTGTGTGCCCCACGAGTTGCGGACGATCCAGGTGCTGGTGTGATCATCCCAACCGACGATGACGACGCCGTGGTTGATGTGCGCATCAGCGCAGTGATTGCGCTCGTCGGTGCTGAAGATGCCGCCACGGTATTGGCTAAAGGCATCGCCTACGCATACCGTTGTGGCGACGGGGCCGTGGGTGTGGATGGCATGTTTCAGATCGGCCACCGCATCCAATCCTACCCGTTGCGCGTCGGGAGTGACATAGTGCCATGCCATCAATTGCTCATGGTGCTGGTAGGGTGCGTTGCATGCCACGTCGGCAGCTTGGTAGGGGAAGCTCTGCGCATAGACGACACCCCGACTGGCGTTAACGTCTAGTTCAGCGCCGATATAGTAGCCAAAGGCGTACCAGCCGCCGCTGCAACCCCAGTTGTGCGTATTGCACGAGATGAGATGCTGCTCGGAGAGGTTGCGCCGCGAGCCATCTTTG
>RSAS01000600.1 GCA_003934145.1 Candidatus Viridilinea halotolerans
GGCAGATCACCGGGTTACGCGGTCGCCTGACCAGGCGACCGCGTAACTCCTGTAATGAAAGGAATTTTCATGACTGAAGAAGATCATCCCGCCCCCTCAGCCGCACCGGGCCATCCTGCACCACCGCTCTACATCGTCTCCGGTGGCGAAGGAACCGTCGGCGCAGAAGTGGCCCGTTTGGTTCTGAGCCAATTCGACGACGTGCGCGTACCGGTGATCGTGGTGCCCAACGTGCGCACCACGGAACAGATCAGCGAAATTATAGCCCAAGCCGAAGCCGCGCAGGGAACGATTTTGCACACCCTGATGGAATCGACGTTGCGGCGCGATCTCGTGCGTAAAGCCCGTGCGCAGCACGTCGCCGAGATCGACCTGGTCGGCTCCGTTTTGGCCCGCGTCGCCACCGTCGTCGGCAAAGATCCCATCGGCAAGCCAGGGCTCTACCGCCAGCGCCGTTCGGCCTACTTCGAGCGTCTTGAAGCCATCGAATACTCGGTGCAGCACGACGATGGTGCCCGCACCGAAGAGCTTGAGGACGCAGAGATCGTCCTCGTCGGCATCTCACGGGTAGGCAAAACCCCGTTGAGTATGTATTTAGCCGTCTTGGGCTGGAAGGTGGCCAACATCCCGTTGGTCAAAGAGATTCCGCCGCCCGAGGCGCTCTTCAAGGTAGATCGGCGGCGCGTCATCGGGCTGATCGTGGAGGCAGAGCAGATCACCGCCCGGCGGCGTCACCGCCAGCGCCGCACCGCCATGGCCTTTGGCAGCCGCTACTACAACCAAGAGACCACCGAAGACGAAGTGGAAGCAGCCAAACGGCTCTTTCGGCGGCACGGCTGGGCCAGCGTCAATCTCACCGACAAATCAATCGAAGAGAGCGCCGACGAGATCATTGCGCTCGTGGCGCGCTGGTTTAAGCATGGGTAGAATGGCGAATTTGCAACGCTGGGCATAGATTTTTTCACAAAAGCGCAAAAGGAACGCTGTCACGCGGTTCTTGTCACCCTGAGCGCAGCGAAGGGTCTCTCGTCGTAACGCGAAGAGATGCTTCGCTGCGCTCAGCATGACGAAGGCCACAGCGATCCTTTTGCTCTATTGCATTTTTTCACAAAAGCGTATCTTTTGGGCTCCGCGAACGGTATACATACGGCATTAATGGCCCGTATGCGTATAGCGCCTGAGGATCGCTGGCAGGTGAAGGCAGCGTGTCTCAAGCAACTCTTAGGTCTGCCGATCAACGCAACACAGCGAGCCATGCTGTCCACATTTGTCAGTATCTACTTGCCCCTCAACGCCCAGCAGACGGAACAGTTTGCAGCGGAGGTGGCAACATGGCAGCCGCAGGAGAAGGAGGACGCAGTGGATATGATGACTGAGTGGGAGCGAGTGACGCTGGAGCGAGGAATTAGGAAGGGGAAGCGGAAGGGGAAGCGGGAGGGGAAGCGGGAGTTGATCACACAGCTCATTACTTACCGCTACGGCCCACTGCCTGAAACAGTCCAGCAAGCCATTACACAGCTCAATCCAGATCAGATCCTTGATCTTAGCAAGGCACTGCTCGACTTTGTCACTCTGGATGAGGTGGAGGCGTGGTTGGCAGAGCATGCCGCCACAACGTTGGATTAAGGACGGAGTTGCATTACTATCATGCTCTTGGGGAGAGCTTTGCCCTCCCCGAAAACTCCATCCCCAGCATCACCCCTTGGTGGTCGATTCGCGGCGCGCTTCGATCACGTCGTTGATGCGGTTGAGCCGGTCGAGGATGCTGGAGAGTTGGTTGATGCTCTGGATGGTGAGTACGATGTGTAGCACGGCGCGGCCAGCGCGGCGGGTCTGGCCCTGATCCACTCTTTCGATGTTGATGCCCGCGTCGGCAACGGCGGCGGAAATGTCGCGCCAGAGGCCGACGCGATCCCACGATTCGATGCGCACGGGCACCGCGTAGCCTTTGGGTTGCTGCCCCCCCCAGGTGACATCAATCAGCCGGTTGCGGTCGCGCTCGTTGACGATGGTGCGACAATCGGCGCGGTGGACAGTCACGCCACGGCCACGGGTGACAAAGCCGACGATGGGTTCACCTAAGACGGGGTTGCAGCAGCGGGCGAGGCGGTTGTAGATCGTGCCGACTCCGGCGACTTGGACGCCAACGGGTTGGCTGCGCTGGGGGGCTGTTGCCTTCAGGAGTTCAAGTGGCAGGCTATCGCTCGCTGGTTGCTGCTGCTCCACCTGCTGGGCCAGCGCTTTTTGGGCCACGCCACGGGCGGTTAGTTCGCCAATGCCGATCTGGTGGAACATCTCTTCAATCGAACGCGCATTGATCAGATCAACCAAGTGATCGAAACTGACGGTAAGGCCCAAGCGTTTGAGCTCTTTTTCGAGCAGATCGCGTCCGGCGGAGACATTTTCGTCGCGCTCGGCGCGGCGGAAGTGGCGTTTGATATGGTTGCGGGCGCTGGGCGTCTTGACAAAATTGAGCCAATCGCGGCTCGGCCCACGCCCCACCTTGGCGGTCATGATGTCAACAATCTCGCCATTCTTCAGTTGGTAGTCGAGCGGCACCATGCGCCCATTCACGCGCGCCCCGATGCAGCGGTGGCCCACTTCGGAGTGGATGTGGTAGGCAAAATCGATTGGCGTTGAGCCTAAGGGGAGATCGATAATCTTGCCTTTAGGGGTAAAGACATAAACCATTTCCTCCAACTCAGGCCGGAGACTCTCTACGAATTCACGGTCGTCGGCAAGCTCAATACGCCACGAGATTAGTTCGCGCAACCAGCGAATTTTAGTTTCGTAATTCTGATCGGAACGGCTGGCAAAGCCCTCTTTGTAGCGCCAATGGGCCGCGATGCCATGTTCAGCGACGGTGTGCATGTCCTCCGAGCGAATCTGCACCTCGCAATGGTGTCCGCCGGGAATGATCACCGTGGTATGCAGTGATTGGTAGCTACTCTCTTTGGGCACCGCGATATAGTCATCGAATTCGCTGAGAACCGGCGTCCAAGTGCTATGAACAAGGCCCAAGACGCGGTAACAGGAGCCTTTCGCCTTATCGGGGTCGGTCTCTTGGACAATCACGCGCACGGCGAGTTGGTCGTAGATCTGTTCCAGCGGCACGCCCTTGCGT
The DNA here is from genome assembly GCA_003934145.1 of Candidatus Viridilinea halotolerans. Taxonomy (GTDB): domain Bacteria; phylum Chloroflexota; class Chloroflexia; order Chloroflexales; family Chloroflexaceae; genus Viridilinea; species Viridilinea halotolerans. The sequence continues at coordinate 3,125 of RSAS01000600.1, forward strand.
TCCATTTTGCGCCAGATGGAATAGATATGTTTGGGGCGGCCACTCACATGGGCGCGCAAGCCCTCTTTTTCGAGCGCCTCGTGCAACTTGTTAATCACGCGCTGGATCAGGCGCTCGCGTGACTCTTTGCGCATACTCAAGCCAGCGGAGATCTCTTTGTAGCGGTCGGGGTACATCCCCTTGAAGGCGAGATCTTCTAGTTCCGACTTGACCTGCCACATGCCGAGGCGATGGGCGAGTGGCGCATAGATATCGAACGTCTCACGCGAGACACGGCGCTGCTTGTCGGGCGAGGTGACGCCCAAGGTACGCATGTTGTGCAGGCGGTCGGACAATTTAATCAGGATGACGCGGGGGTCATCGGCGGTGGCGATGAACATCTTGCGGTAGGAACCGGCCTGGATCTCTTCTTTGGTTTTATATTCCAGCCCCGAAAGTTTGGTAACGCCATCAACCAAATGGGTTATTGTTTCGCCAAAAAACTGGCGCAGTAATTCAAGTGTAATTCCGGTATCTTCAACGACATCATGGAGCAGCGCGGCAGCAATTGATTCGGCGTCAAGACGTAGATCGAGCAGAATCGTCGCCACAGCCACAGGATGATCAATATAAGGTTCGCCACTTTGGCGAAACTGGCCACTATGGGCAATCAGCGCCAAAGCATAAGCCCGACGCACGAGATCAGCATCGGCGTCGGGCAAGTATTGGCAAAGACGGGCAACAATTGCTTCGACCGTCGGGCTATTGTAGGCCGACAAATAGTTCGTGCGCACCAGATCGACACTATCGGCTTCGGGGTGATCGTGACGGCGCAACAGTTCCGTAATCATCTCTAGCACGGGCGACTGCAACATCGGATGCAACAGAGCGGCGCTAGGCTGGTCGGCATGCGGCTGCGGGCGACGGGGCGTGGTGGGCAGTGGCGCGATGGCCGAAGCATTACGATGGTCGCCAAGCCCAGGTGTACTAATGGTAGCGGAGGCAGTCGAAGCGTCCATGACCACACATCCTCTCGTGGCCTGACCCCCGCTCGGTTAGGGCAATCATGACGGTGGGGCCATTAGGCCACTCCCCGCTTGGTGTCAGGTGCTGACGTTCGGGATAGGCTGGCGCATAACGACGCATCTCTACGCTCGTCGCACCAGCAGCCTAGAACGTGAACGCGGTCGGCGACTACCGCCTGACCGCGCATGTCAAACTCACGGGCTTCCGCGACCGCGACGTATACAAAATAATTGTAGCTATCAGCATAACACTGAGCTAAATGCTTGTCAAGGAATGGTGATCATACCTCATGGCTACACCAAACGCACCTCCGGCGGGGGTTTGGAGGGCTACGCCCCCGCAGCATCCCCCCGCCCGCCGGTTTAAGGGCGGACAGAAAACGTGTGCGCCCCCTTCTGGAATCGCATT
>RSAS01000757.1 GCA_003934145.1 Candidatus Viridilinea halotolerans
GCGTGAAGCGTGAAGCGTGAAGCGTGAAGCGTGAAGCGTGAAGCGTGAAGCGTGATGCGTGAAGCGTGAAGCGTGAAGCGTGAAGCGTGATGCGTGATGCGTGATGCGTGATGCGTTTCCAACTCGTCACTCATCACTTATCACTCGTCACTAAGAAGGGTTTCCCGGTGGCTGCCTCACAACCTATGCCAACACGGGCACCAAAGACGGCCCAGGCCACTGGCCTGGGTCGCTATTTGCCCTTTATCCATTGGATGCGCCACTACCGCCGTGATGATCTGCCGAGCGATTTGGTCGCGGGGATTGTGACGGCGATTATGCTCATTCCGCAGAGTATGGCCTATGCCCAACTGGCTGGCCTGCCGCCGCAGATCGGGCTCTATGCCTCGGTCGTGCCGCTGATTATCTATGCGCTGCTCGGGACGTCGGGCCAGCTCTCGGTGGGCCCGGTGGCGATTACGTCGCTGCTGGTCTTCAGTGGCGTGAGTGCGCTGGCGGAGCCGGGGAGTACCCGCTACATCCAGTTGGTGCTGCTGTTGGCGCTGATGGTGGGCGCGATCAAGCTGTTGCTGGGTCTTTTCCGTATGGGGGTGATTCTCAACTTTATCTCGCATCCGGTGCTGGCCGCCTTTACCACCGCTTCGGCGCTGATCATTGCGGCGGGCCAACTTAAGCATATCTTGGGCGTGCCGATCGCCAATGGCCATTTCCACGAAATTCTCTACCATGCCGTGATCAGTTTGGGGCAGGCCAACGGAACGACCCTAACGATTGGGCTGCTGAGCGTTGCCTTGCTGCTCTTCTTCCGCAAGGGGCTGCGTCCGTTGCTGCAAAAAGCGGGATTGCAACCCTTGGCGGTGACGCTGATTGTCAGTGGTGCGCCGCTGGTGACGGTTATCGCGGGGACGCTGGCTACGTGGCTGTTGCGCCTTGATGAGAGTGCCAAGCTCGCGGTGGTGGGGGCGATTCCGGCGGGCCTCTCGCCGCTGAGTTGGCCCAACGCCAGCCTGGCCGATGCGCAGGCGCTTATGCCGGTGGCGGCGGCGATTGTGCTGGTGAGCGTGGTCGAGTCGATTGCGGTGGCCAAAGCGCTGGCGAGCAAACGCCGCCAGGCCATTGATCCCGACCAAGAACTGATCGCGTTGGGGGCGGCCAATCTTACCGCTGGGCTGTTTAGCGGCTACCCGGTGACGGGAGGCTTTGCGCGCTCGGTGGTCAACTTCCAGGCGGGGGCCATCACCGGCCTCGCTTCGCTGGTGACGGCGGGCGGCATCGCGCTGATTCTGCTCTTCTTCACGCCGCTCTTCTACTTCTTGCCGCAAGCGGTATTGGCGGCCACCGTGATTGTCGCCGTCTTTGGCCTGGTGGATTTCAAAGAGCCGCGTCACATCTGGATGGCCAACCGTGGCGACGCGATCACCTGGGGGCTTACCTTCGCGGCGGTGCTGCTTTTGGGCATCGAAATGGGCATCTTCGCTGGCGTAGGCATCTCGCTCGCCATCTACCTGTGGCGCACCAGTCGGCCCCACATCGCCGTCGTCGGGCGTTTGGGCGAGAGCGAAGTGTATCGCAACATCTTGCGCTATGAGGTGACCACATGGCCCGATGTGGTGGCGGTGCGCGTAGACGAGAGCCTCTATTTTGCCAACACGCGCTACTTGGAGGCGGCGTTGCTGCGTATTGTGGCCGAACGGCCCGATGTAAAACATCTGGTGCTGATCGGTTCAGCGATCAACTTCATCGATTCGAGTGCCCTGCACAGCCTCGAGGTGTTGCTGCAAGAGCTACGCGACGGCGGCGTGCAATTGCACCTCGCCGAGATCAAAGGGCCAGTGATGGATGGCTTGAAACGCGCCCATTTTGTGGAAAAGATCGGCGCGGAGCATCTGCATCTGACGACGCACGCGGCGTTGCAGGCGTTGGGGCGGGTGTAGGGGGAATGGAGCAAAAGTCATCCTGTGGGATCGTATCGCCTTGTCACCCTAAGACAAGGTTTCAGAAAAACCGAAGGTTGCTCCATCTTGCGATGATGCGTGAGGCGAAGAGGCGAGAGCTTCGCGTCCTCGCGTCCTCGCATCCTCGCAAACGGTAAAGTAGCGATGAACTATGTCTAAGGGTTCATATATGAAACTACGCAACTTTCTGATCATCTTTGCGCTTGTGCTTCTCGCGCCGCTGGCTGCGCAGGCCAATCCGGTGCCGAGCCAGACGTTTACGGTCTATGTGCCGCTGGTTAGCGTGCCAGGCACACCTTCAGGCATTACGTCGCCGACCAGCTTGGCCGTGCAAGCGGCGAGCCACTTGGGGGGCGCGGGCGATGATCTGGCCGCTGGAGTTGCCATTGCGCCCGATGGGAGCGTTATTGTTGCGGGTACGTTGCCCGGCTACCAACCGCCCGGGGTGAGTCCGACGACGCTGCTTAATGGCACCAATGGCTGGCTCTTGCGTTTGGCGCCGACGGGCCAATTGCGCAGCGCTACGCGCCTCGGTGCCAACATCACCGGCTTGGCAATGAGTCCTGCTGGCCTCCTTGTGGCCTGTGGCGATTTTGGCCTTGCCGCCCTGCCGCCTGAGGCCACAAGCTTGCACTGGCACCACGCGCTGGGCCAAGGACGCCGCTGCGCAGTGGGAACTGACGGCAGCAGTGCGCTCCTCGTAGGCAACGAGGTCGCCGTCTTCAGCGCCGATGGCACCGCGCAGGGGCGCTGGTCGGCTGGCGTAGGCACAACCAACGATCTAGTGGTGGATAGTGCGCATGAACAGGTGATTGTGACGGGTTTTAAGCAGGTGAACAACAACCTACAAATACCCTTTATTCGCGCCTATAGTTACACAGGCATGTTGCGCTGGCAGAGCTACGACTTCGCAGCGGATACGCCCAATGTGGGCACAGCCGACACCCGGGGCGAGCGTTTGGCTCTTGGCCAGGACGGGATGCTCTATCTTGCGGGCTCGATCAATGGTGGTACCGGCGCTTCCATTTTTGTACGCGATCCCAAAGATGCGAGCCAAAGTGCGACTGATCGCCTAGTGGTTACCGACAAGTATACCAATCCCTTCAATGTAGGATCGATCAAGATGCTCTGGCTGGGCCGTTTTGATCCCGCTGACGGCACGCTCATCGTGGGCCAATCGCTCTTGACGCGGCGCAGTGACGATCGTGGCAACTCAATCAGTGCCGGAGCGATGGCAGCCGGACGCGATGGGACACTCTACCTTGTGGGGCAAGCCTTTGCGGCATTGGCCAACCGCGACCAAGGGCGCATCAACGGCATGCCCGTCGGGAGCTACGGCGGCGGCGATGCCTACGTGCTGGTGCTTACGCCCGATTTTCGTCAACGGCAGTTGTGGCTCGCCTGGAGCGGTACTGACGGCAGTCGCGGTGGCGCGGTGGGCCTTGTGGTAAGCGACACGACGGTGGCCATGGTCGCCCAAGTGAGCGTAGGTGCCTTTGTCAGCCACAATGCATTGCAGGCTGCGCCGGGCGGCGGGAGTGACGCCTACGTGGCGATCTGGCAGCGGTAGCGCGTGCGCTTGCCTGTTTTTTGTTCGCTTTTGGCGGCGAGGGCGGCGGGGCTGTCGTCTTCGACGATGCGCCCCGCTTCGACGACGAGGAAAGGCGTAGGAGTTGGCGCATCACCTACTTCTGCTCTTTCACCCGGAGTTGCCAGCCCGTGCGCGCTGCGAAAGCGTTAGCCGCCGCTTCCAGCGCGTCGGGCGCGGCGCTACCCTGGATGCGCACCTCGACTTCGCGTGTTGCGGCATGAATCGCGGGATTCCCTTTGGCGCTGATGCCGTCCGGGATCGTTTCGCGGGCGGCGCGCAGCAGCGCTTCTTGGTGTGCCTGAGGCCAGATACCGATGCGCCAGCCGATGTGGGCGGCGAGCTCGCGCAGCGAGGCGGCGTACTGCTCGCGTGCCACATCGGGAAAGTGGAAGCGCAACGTCACGGTGCGCTTCGCTTGGTCGGCGCTCGCTTTGTAGCAGCCCGCATCGGGGCCAAACCAGGTGCGGGCGGTGGTGAGCGCAAAGTTGAGCTCGCTCGGCTTGGTGCCCTGGGGCGGATTGAAGAACTCCTCTTTGGTGACGGGCGCGGGCGTGGCGCTGCTCGGCGTGCGGATGCTTAGCTCCCAGCCGCTACGCGCCGCAAAGGTAGCCGCCACCGCCGCCAGCGTCGCCGCATCCGCGTTGCCGGTGCAGCGCACCTCAATGCGCTGCGCCTCATGGTAGATAGCTGGAGCACGTTCGGGCGTCAAGCCGTCGGGCAACGATTCGAGCGCCAAAGCCGCCAATTGGCCCTGGTGCGGCTGCGGCCAGACCTCGACCGGCGCACCGAGTTCGGCCTGCAACTGGGCCAACAGCGCGGCATCGCGCTCAGCGGCCACTGCCGGAAAGAAGTAGCGCAGCGTCACCGCGCCGCTCTCGGCATCCACGCTGCGCTGGTAGAGATCGGGCGGATCACCGAGAACGCGATCCACCGTGGCAAGAATGGCCACCGTATTGGGGCGCGGC
>RSAS01000928.1 GCA_003934145.1 Candidatus Viridilinea halotolerans
CTGTGGGGCTGCGCCCCACGCCCCGCCGGACGGCGGGAGGATGCGCGGGAACCAGGTTCCCGCGCGCACCCTTCCTGCACCTGTGGGGCTGCGCCCCACGCCCCGCCGGACGGCGGGAGGATGCGCGGGAACCTGGTTCCCGCGCGCACCCTTCCTACACCTGTGGGGCTGCGCGGGAACCTGATTCCCGCGCGCACCCTTCCTGCCCCCTTAGGTATGACCTACGGCTGCCCCTCTTGAAAATCGGCCCCCAGCAACAACACAATATCGCTCTGGTAGGGGGCGGGCGGCGCATCGGCAGGTGGGGAGGCATAGACTTGGCCCGGATTGAGGCCGAGGGTAGTGGCAAGGCGGCCTAGCGTTTCGGGGTGGCCGCTATAGTCAATCAGGCGCGTCTCGCCGGTGCGCACTGGCGCATCGGCGGGGCTATTGACGTTGAAGCCCTGGGCGCTGAGGCGCGCACTCACGCGCCCGGCCAGCCCTTGGGTATTGGTGCCGTTGAGGATCTGGATGCGCACGAGGGCGCTGCTCCCTTCCGGCCCCGCGAGCAGCCGTGCGACTTGGGCCGCCACGTCGTTGGGCTCCCAATAAATGTTGGAACCATCTTCAGCCACAATGCGCACATCGTTGGGATTGAGGCTCAGCGTGAGAATGGCTTCGGGATCGAGCGCCTGAGCCAATTCCGCCAGCCCTTGCAGCGTCTCTAGGTCGCGCAGCGGCAGCGTCGTGCTCACACTCGTTTCCAGGCTGCGCGCCAGATCGGGCAGCAGGCTAGCTTGGCTGAGCAGATCGCGGGCGCGCAGATCATTGAGCAGCGCACGCAGCACCTGCTGCTGGCGCGCAGCGCGATCAAAGTCACTCGTGCTGTGGCGCGAACGGGCAAAACGCAACGCCGTGGCCCCATCCATCACTTGCAGGCCCGCCGGAATGTAGAGCCGCTCGTAGCCATAATCCGCCGTGGGATAGCTCGGATCAAGCAGGGGCCGTTCGACATCAAGCGTAAGGCCGCCCAAGGTGTCAATCACACGCTGAAAGCCATTGAAATCCACTTGGGCGATATAGTCCACCGGCAGATTAAGGAACGCAGCAACCGTCTCAGCGGCCATAGCCCCGCCTGCCGCTGTGGGTTCAGTGCCCGCGCCATAGAGCGTTGCCGCGTTGTTGTAGCCATAGGTGTAAGCCGTATTGATTTTACGTATGCCCAGGTTGGGAATCTGCACCATACTATCGCGGGGCAGCGCAAGCATGCCCGCCCAACGCCCACTCGGGTGAACATGAACCAGAATCAACGTATCGGAACGAATGCCATCTTCGGGGCTATCGCGGCTATCAAGGCCGATCAGCAAAACGTTGAAGGGTTCGCGCAGCGACGCGGGCAAATTGGTAGTGTCACCCTCTGCCCCGGGGCGGCGCGGATCGGCCTGCTCAAAGCCCTGTAGCGTACCACTTGCCCAGTTCACCAAGGCAAAAACGAGCGTACCAACAAGCGCAAAAATGAGCAGTGCCGCCAACACAAAGGGGGTGCAACTGCGCCGTCGCCGGCGTGGCGGGCCGCCGCCAAGCGCCGCACGGCGGGCAGCGACACGTTCGCGGGCGGTGCGGTAGGTAGGACGGGTTGGCATGATAGGGGTTCAGGGTTCGGGGTTCGGGGTTCGGGGTTCTTCGAGGGCCACCACATAAAACTAAGACAAGGTTCGTAACCAAGTTACGCTTTTTGCCGCTGCCGCGGCGGGGGTGCGGGGGCCTGGCCCCCGCAAAACCCCCATTCCGATGGGGTGGATGCGGAGGGGACAGGCCCTCCGTACCTCTCGTCAAACGGTAAAGTACATTGCCGCGCAGCGAAACCATGTCTAAAGCGGCTCAAACGGCAAATGCACCAACATACGCCGTACCGGCGTCGTCGGCTCGCGGGGGAGGATGGCGAGCGCAAGGACGCTCATGTCATCGCTGGGTGCGCCCCGATCAAGGGCGACCGCCCGCTGAAAGATCGTCTCGGTCAGGCTTTGGGCGCTCCGCCCGGCCTCGGCGGGCCAACCCGCCAGGAAGTTCGCCAATTCAAGGTCTTCGTCATAGGGTTCGCCGGCACGCAAGAGACCATCAGTAAAGATGACCACATAGGTGTAGGGGCGCAAGGGCAGTTCTGTGAGATTGGGGCGGATCATCGGTTCCAAGCCAATCGGCTTAGAGGGCTCGTTGTAGGAGCGCATGCCCGCGTGGTCAACCACAAAAAAGGGGGCAGGATTATTGCGCGTCACCAGCAACTTGCCGCTCTGGAAATCTACCGAGAGAATATTGAGCGTCGCCGCCACTTGGCCCATACGGTAAGTATACAAGTAATCGTGTACCGCTCGTGCTGCCGCTAGATCACGCGCCCCATCCTTAAGCAGCGCAATGGCGCGCGTCGCCAGCAGATTGCTCAGGGTTTTGGCACCGCGTCCGGTACCCTGGCCATCCACCAACACAAACGAAAAGCCGCCGCCCGGGCGTTCAATCATCTCCAGCGTATCGCCACTCTCCACACTGCCATGGCGGGCAATTTTGGCGGCTGCGACTTCAATCTCAAGCATGCGCATCCTCAGCGTAGGTCTCAACAGGCCAAGCCTGGTTGTAGTATAGCGCAAATTAGCGTAAGGGGGCGTGCTATAATCGCCTTGGGTTGGGGGTAACGGGGAGAACTAGGTTCTCCCCGTTACCCCCGGATCGGGCGGCTGCGCCGCCAAAACGGAACAAAAAGAGTTTTTTGGGGGAGGCTTCGCCTCCCCCAAACCCCCACCAGGGGCGTAACTGGGGCATGGCCCCCGCAAAACCATATCAAAAAAGAAGGGACGCTAAGGATGTCTGCACCGCAGGTATACCTCAATTTCATTAACGGCCAATTTGTGCCGAGTAGCACGGGGAAGACCTTTGAGCGCCGCAATCCGGCTGATCAGCGCGACCGCGTGGGAATCTTTCAGGATAGCGGCGCAGCCGATGTTGACGCGGCGGTTGCGGCGGCGAAGGCGGCCTATGGCCAGTGGCGCAGGGTGCCGGCCCCGCGGCGCGGCGAGATTCTGCTCAGGGCGGCGGAGTTGCTTTTGGCGCGTAAGGAGCAGTATAGCCACGATCTCACCCGCGAGATGGGTAAGCCGCTCTTTGAGGCCGGCGGCGATATTGTCGAGGCGATTGGTATGGCTCAGTACGCGGGCAGCGAAGGGCGGCGTATGCACGGCGTCACGACGCCTTCGGAGTTGCCCAATAAGTTCCAGATGAGCATGCGCCAGCCGATTGGCGTCATTGGCATGATTACGCCCTGGAATTTCCCGATGGCGATTGCTTCCTGGAAGATGTTGCCCGCGCTTGTCTGTGGCAATACCGTTGTCATTAAACCCGGTGAGGATGCTTCGCTCAGTACCTACAACCTGGTCGCCTGCTTGGTCGAGGCGGGCTTGCCGCCCGGCGTGGTCAATATTGTCACGGGCTACGGGCCAAGCGCCGGACAGCCGCTGGTCGAGCATCCTGATGTGCCCGTCCTCTCGTTTACGGGCAGCACCGAGGTGGGGCGCCTCGTCTATGAACTGGGCGCACGCCAGATCAAGCGCGTGAGTTTGGAAATGGGGGGCAAAAATCCGCTGATTGTCATGGACGATGCCGACCTTGATCTGGTCGAGCAGGGTGTTGTCTGGGCGGCCTTTGGCACCACCGGGCAGCGTTGCACGGCCACCAGCCGCCTGATTGTGCAGCGCGGCGTGGCCGCTGCGCTCACCGAGCGCATTGTGGCGCGCGCCCAAGCGCTGCGCGTCGGCAATGGCCTGCACGCCACCACCGAAATGGGCCCGTTGGTGAATGAACAGCAACGCGAGCGCGTGCTGAGCTACATCGAACTGGGCCAGCGCGAAGGCGCAGCCCTGCGCTGCGGCGGGGCGCGGCTCACCGGCGGCGACTACGACCACGACTTCTTTGTGCAGCCGACGGTCTTCAGTGGCGTGACGCCGCAGATGCGCATCGCCCGCGAGGAGATCTTCGGGCCGGTGCTGAGTATCATCGAGGTGAACGATTTCGACGAGGCGATCAGCGTCGCCAACGATGTCGCCTACGGCCTCTCTGCCGCCATCTACACCCGCGACATCAACGCGGCCTACCGCGCCATGCACGAACTCGAGGCGGGCATCGTCTACATCAATGCGCCAACGATTGGCGCCGAGATCCATTTGCCCTTTGGTGGCGTCAAGGCGACGGGCAACGGCCACCGCGAGGCCGGCCCAACGATGCTCGATGTTTTCAGTGAATGGAAGAGCGTCTACGTAGACTACAGCGGGGCGTTGCAGCGCGCCCAGATCGATAATGCGGAGTAGGGATTTTTAGACAAGTTTCGTGGCAACGTTACCGTTCAACCCTATGCACAGATGGCTTGTACCGATACCTACGGATTCCTCATGAGGATGCGCTCTTTGGCCCTCACCCCCCGGCCCCCTCTCCCGCTTGCGGGAGAGGGGGGGAAGAGAACGCGACTCTTGGTATTCCTCTACGAT
>RSAS01000772.1 GCA_003934145.1 Candidatus Viridilinea halotolerans
TGGCCCCCGAAAAATTTCCCTTTCCGGCGGGGTTTAAGGGGCCGCAGGCCCCTTAAGTTCTGGCGGGCCTGTCGGCGGGGGTTCGGGGGCATGGCCCCCGAAAAATTTCCCTTTCCGGCGGGGTTTAAGGGGCCGCAGGCCCCTTAAGTTAATGCGTATGGGGTACGTGCGGGAACCTGGTTCCCGCACGTACCCCCACCGGGGGAACCTAACCCGAGAATGCAACTTGCACAATCTGGCGCTGGTCTTCACGTACGAGCAGGGCGCGGCCTGGCGGCTGTTCGGTGTCGCGTTGCTCGGCGAGGGGCAGGGTGACCCCCAACAGGCGCGTGCCAGGGTCGTAACGCCCCGGCCAGAGCAACAGGCCCGCCCGACAGGCGTCCAGCGCTTTGAGCAGGGCGTCGTCGGGGTAGCTCATGCCAGCGGCGAGTAACAGGTGTTCGCCATGCTGCCCGCCGAGTTGCACGATCTCCAAAAGGCTGTCGAGTAGGTTGGGTGGCCCGCCGTAGTTCTGGGCCAGTTGGCTGCGCATGCGCTCGCGGCAGAGGATGTAGTCGTCGAGCAGGATAATCCGCCGCGTCGCCTGTGCGCTCGTGCGTGCAGCGCTGAGCGCACAGGCGAGCACACTCGCGCTCGTGTCGTCATTGGCATAATGGGCGGTGTGAGCCAGGTTGGCGAGCGTGCGCAGCCCGCCGCGCGGGCTGTCAATGATGTAAAAGGCCACCTCACTGGGTTGGGAGCTTTCGGCCAAACCAAGTGCAGCCGCGAGCAGCGCGTTGCTCTTGCCGCTGCGCCGCGGCCCGACCACCAGCGCGTGGGGGGTGTCGTTGTCGAGTTGCAGCCAAGCCAGATCTAGGCCGAGACTCTCGCGGCCCCACGGGGCCGCTACGCCGTTGGTGGCGGTGGGAACCGCCTTGCCCTTTGCGTCCAGTTCGCTGCGGCGAATGCGTTCAGGCAGCAACTCAATCGGCGGCGGGGTGGGATCGGCGGGATGACGCTGCGTGGCCCATTGGCTCGCCACCTGCACAACCGCCGTGCGCAAGATCTGCGTCAGGTCGCCGTCAAGCGCACTGCCGCCCGCGTCACCCGTGAGCGACGACGGACTTAGGTCGGGCAGGGCCAGTTGCACATCAAGCGCTCCATAGTCGGGATGGGCGATAAGCGCCCGCCCGGCTAGCGTGGGGGGAATCTGGGCGCTAACGCGCACGCCTAAGAGTTCGTTGTAGTCGTAGAGTTCGGGTTGGCGCAGGGCGATGCGCGTTTCGATCAGGGCCATGAGTTTGTAGCCGAGATCGTTGGCCCGCTCGCCGCTGAGCGCAATGTAGATACCGCTGGCACTGCCCATACGCAACAGGCGTACCAACTGCTCATTCAGCGCATCGTCGCCGCTGCCGTCGCGCAGTTCTTCGCGCAGCACAGCCAGTTTGTCGATTACCAAGAGCAGCGCGGGCATGGCCAAGCCCGTCTGGGCGCGGTAGCTCGCCAGATCGGGCGCATCCGCCGCTCGCAGCAACTCCTGCCGTTCGCGCAGGGTCGCCTCCAGCCAGCGCAACAGGCGGCGCACCCGCTCGGCTTCGCGCGCCTGGATGTGGGCCCCAACATGGGGCAAGCCCGCCAACGAACCCAACCCCTGACCACCCGCGTCTACCAAGTAGCACCAGAAGTCGCGGGGTGCATGGCTGGCCGCAAGGCCCAAGACAAGGCTACGCAACAGCGTCGTCTTGCCACTCCCCGGCGCACCCACCACCACCAGGTGCCCATTGGCAAAATCCACCACCAACGGCTCCTGACGACTCTCTTGGGGTAGATCGAGCAGGCCGATGGCTTGGCGGAGGGACGAGGATGCGGGAGGCGCGGATGCGGGAGGCGCGGATGCGGGAGGCGCGGATGCGGGAGGCGATGAGGTGGGAGGCGGAGAGGCGGAGATTTGTTCTCCTGCTCTCCTGTTCTCCTGTTCCTCTGTTCCTCTGTTCCTCTGTTCTCCTGTTCCTCTGTTCTCCTGTTCTCCTGTTCTCCTGTTCCTCTGTTCCTCTGTTCCTCTGTTCCTCTGTTCTCCTGTTCTCCTGTTCTCCTGTTCCTCTGTTCTCCTGTTCTCCTGAAACATCACCACCCCCAACGCTAGGCGCGTCGGCAACGGGGGTTGCCAGATGCGGGCGGGTGCCCAGTTGGGGAAGGCGGGGCCGCGCAGCCGGTCGGCAGTGCAGAGAGAATGAATGAGAACATCAAGATCGCTCGCTTCATCAGCGCTCGTGGTACTCACCACCTCCGGCCCGACGCGCTCTTCGCGCCCATCACGCAGGAAACTCACCTGGGGGCCTTGCGCCTCATTCGGGCGATAGGTGGCGGTGACTTGCGCCACCTGCAGCAGCCGCACTTCGCCGCTCGCCCGCATATAGGCGCGTCCCGGCAGGTCGGTAGGCAGGAAGGCCGCATCGGGCTTGAGTAGCATCGTGCGGCTATCCTCGGCATCGCCGAGGCGCAAGGCGATGAAAAAGCTCAACTGGCTGCGGATCTCGTCGCTCACCGCCCGGGCTGGTTGTTGCGTGGCAACCAGCAGGTGAACGCCGAGACTGCGCCCCTGTTTGACCACACGGATCAGTTCGGCCACGAATTCCGGGTTGCCGCGTGCCAGTTCATCAAACTCGTCCACCACAATCAGCAGGTTGGGCAGCGGCGGCAAATGGGCGCGCGCCGCCAGGGCGCGGTAGTCGGCAATATGCTCGATTTTGCAGGTGTGTTCAGTTGCTAGATCATGGAGCAACCCCTTACGGCGGCGCAACTCGCTCTTGATCGCAGTCATGGCCCGTTCGGCGAGCCGCCCTTCCAAGTCGGTGACCAGCCCGGCGGTGTGGGGCAGCGGGGCGAACATCATGAGCGCCGCGCCGCCCTTGAAATCAATCAAGAGCAACTGGAGGCGTTCGGGCGGGTGGGTGGCGGCGAGCGCGGCGATGATGCTCTGCAGCAAAACGCTCTTGCCCGCCCCCGTCGCGCCCGCAATGATCCCGTGGGGGCCGTGACGCCCTTCGTTGAGGTCGAGGCAGGCGGGTTCATTCTCGGCAGCAGCGCCGAAGGGCGCGGGCGCCCAGGCTTTGGGCCACTCCTGGCTCCAAGCGCGGGGCGGCAGCAGATCGTCGGCCCCCGTGATGCCCAACAGATCGAAGAGGCGCACGCGGCGCGGAATAGCCTGGGTGCCGCCACTCTCCACCAGGCGCAGACCAGCAAGACGGCGGGCGAGGCGATCACTGAGCGCGAGGTCGGCCTCGTCGGGCGTGAAGCGTTCGCGCGGCCATTGGGCACCCCGTTCGACCCAGCGCGCCCCTTGCTCCTCCAATTCGAGCATCGCCCCGCAATCCTCCGGCAACTGCGGCCATGTGGGGGCCACCAGCAGCGCTGTAAGGCCCAAAGGTGCGCCGTGGCGCAAGACTTCCGCGATAGCAGGGTAGCTCTGGGCGAGAGCAGACCCATCCACCAACAGGAGCAGGCGGGGCAGGATCAGGGGCGGACTGGATGCCCCGGCGGCTCGTTCGCGGCGGCGGCTGAGTTGGTCGAGCAGATCGCTGGCGAGGCGTGCCGCCTCGTGCGGATTGCCCGCCAGCATGCGCGCCCCGGGAGCCACATCGTTGCTCAGCGGGATGGTGTGGGGCAACCAGCGTAGCCACTCCCACTCGGCAGCGAGCGTCGGCTCGCAGAGCGCAGCGATGCGCAATTCGGCGGGCGCGTGCAGCACTGCAGCCTGCCAGAGCAGCGCCCGCACGAGCGCCGTGGTGGGGCCACGCGGCCCTGCCAGCCCTAGCGAACCCAAGCGGCCCAGGGGGACACTCACCGGCACTTGGCGCAGCGTGGCGTACTCCTCGGCGCAGGTGAAGAGACGCTGATCAACCGTCCCACCGGGCCGCGGCGGGGTCACCCGCGCCTGACTCGCGGCGGGGCGATTGCCCGCACCCACGCGCAGATCGAGAAAATCGTCATCGATCGGGCGACGCTCCCACAGCCGCGCCTCGGGCGTGGCGGCGCTGGTCGTCGCCCCCGCCAGCAGCAGCAACTCGCTCGGATGGGGCCAAATGAAGCCGCGCGCCGCCCGCTCTTGCTCATAGAGACGACGTAAACGATTACGTCCCGCCACCAGATGATCCTCGAAGAAATCCTTGCGTGCCGCATGGTTCGTCGTAGCGCGCTGGTGGGCCGCACGCTGGTTGAGCAGCCCCGCGCCAAGCGTCATCAACGCCATGCTGCCCATCGGAATCGCCACAAAGAGCGGATTGGTGCCATTGATGCTTGCGGTACCCGCAAAGATCCCCGCGCCCATCAGCGGGATCATCATCGTCAGCCAATCGGTACGCGGCAGGTCCGGCGGATCGGGCGGCTCCGGCAGATCCACCTCTTCGGCGTGCCAGTGTGGGCGCACGCGCGGGGGCCGGTTGAAACTTTGGGTACTCATGGTTCTCCTTTGAAGCGAAGAGGCGAAGAGGCGAAGAGGCGAAGAGGCGAAGAGGCGAAGAGGCGAAGA
>RSAS01000110.1 GCA_003934145.1 Candidatus Viridilinea halotolerans
AAGAGATGCTTCGCTGCGCTCAGCATGACAAGCGCTTCGTGAGCAACAGCGTTCCTTTTGCGGTATTGCGATTTTACCGCTCTAGCGATCCTACCCATCCTCAAACAACCCTTCCGCGTCCTCGTCGTCACCAAGCTCAGTGGGAGGGATGACCGCTGGCGCAGCGATGCTCTGCGCCTTAACGAGGCGTTCAATCTCATCGGTGAGGGCTTTATTCTCCTTGAGGAAGGCACGCACATTCTCGCGCCCTTGGCCGAGGCGGTCTTCGCCCAGGTAGAACCAAGCACCGCTCTTGCGGATGATGTTCAATTCAACCCCAACGTCGAGGATATTGCCCTCGCGCGAGATGCCCTCGTTGGCCAGAATATCAAACTCCGCTTGGCGGAAGGGGGGCGCGACCTTGTTCTTGATCACCTTGACGCGCGTGCGCGAGCCGATGGGGTCTTGCCCCGACTTGAGCGTCTCGATGCGTCGAATGTCGAGGCGCACCGAAGCGTAGAACTTGAGCGCCTGGCCACCGGTCGTGGTCTCGGGGGACCCGAACATGACCCCGATCTTCATACGCAACTGGTTCAAAAAGATCACCACCGTGCGGCTCTTGTTGATCGCACCCGAGAGCTTACGTAGCGCTTGGCTCATCAGGCGGGCCTGTAGGCCGGGGAGGCTGTCGCCCATGTCGCCCTCGATCTCGGCGCGGGGGACGAGCGCGGCGACCGAGTCGATCACGATGACGTCAATGGCATTCGAGCGCACGAGGGCTTCGCAGATCTCAAGCGCTTGTTCGCCGGTGTCGGGCTGCGAGACGAGCAGTTCCTGAATCTGGACGCCGCAGCGTTCGGCGTAAATAGGATCGAAGGCGTGTTCGGCGTCAATGAAGGCGCAAACACCGCCGAGCTTTTGGGCCTCGGCAATAATGTGTTGGGCTAAAGTGGTCTTCCCGCTACTCTCGGGGCCGAAGATCTCGGTGACACGCCCACGGGGCAACCCGCCCACGCCGAGGGCTACGTCAAGGGCGATGGCACCGGTTGGGATGACCTCAATCGCCAACTTGCCGCCAATGTCGCCCATTTTCATGATCGAGCCTTTGCCGAACTTGCGATCAATCTGGCTCATTGCCGCCGCTAGGGCTTTTTCTTTTTCAGGCGAGAGGGCCATCGTAGGCGCTCCTCCATGTTGTGTAGTCACTCGTGCTGCTCCTTACTGTACTCTACTATAGCGGAGAGGCGCTGTCAACGCGCGACAGCCTCGCATGCATGTACGATTATAGCACGTTCGTGCTTGCCATGCAAGCCGCTTGCTTGATGGTTGGGGCAAGCCCCAAACCCCGCCAGCCCGCAACAAAATAGTTGCTTATCTATATACCGCTGACAGGGCCAAAAAGATACGCTTGACTATGGTATAGTTTTCTTAACTGAAAGGAAGCAACACGATGTTCATCCAACGCGATCCGGTTGGCCCCGGCCAGGAATCGGTGTGGGACTACCCACGCCCGCCGCGCCTAGAGCCGTGTGCCAGCCATATCCAGATCTTTTTTGCTCAGACGTTGATTGCTGATACCCGCCGGGCGTTGCGCGCACTCGAAACGAGCCATCCGCCTACCTACTACCTGCCGCCTGATGATGTGCAGATGGGCTATTTTCAGCGTAGTGCTGGTGAATCGTACTGCGAATTCAAAGGTGCAGCCATTTACTATACGCTGAGCGTGGGTACACAACGCGCCGAGGCAGTGGCATGGGCCTACCCACGCCCCACGAGCGGGTTTGAGTCAATCACCAACTATCTCGCCTTCTTCGCCGAACCATTGGATGGCTGCTTCGTGGATGGCGAGCGGGTCGTGCCACAACCCGGTGGCTTCTATGGCGGTTGGATCACGTCCAAGGTGGTTGGCCCCTTTAAGGGCAACCCCGGTTCACGCGGATGGTGAGGCATGCGCACTGAGCTACGCCTCTGGCGGGCCTGTCGGCGGGAGCTTGGGGCCGCAGGCCCCTTAACGTAATGCGTGTGGGCGCAACAGTCGCGCCCAAAAAATCTCTCTTTTTGTTGCACATTGATGGCGAAGCCGCCTGCACGCAACAAAGAAAGGCAAGGTAAAAACCCATGAACGAAACATCATTCTGGCAGCGCATATTCAACGCCATCGAAAAGGAATATGACCGGCGCATCCGGGCGGCCAGTTTGGTTACTGCGTACGGGGCGGCACACCACGGGCACCACCATGATGATCATCACGAAGAGAATGAGGATGACGCGGCGGAGATTGTGAATGTGCCGCGCGGTACACGCATCAAGCGCCCGTAGGGCCTGGGCTGAAGTGCATAGCAGTAGCGCAAAGGTAACGCTGTCATCCTGCGTAGGGGCCCGGCGGTGCCGTGCCCACCCTCCCGCCGAATGGAACATAGATCTGAAAATAGCCATGATTCGCAATTGGCGATCACAAGGAGCGCAAAGAACTGCGCTGCCTTCCCCCCGCTCCCGCGTGGCGGGAGCGGGGGGCCGTCCGGAGCATCCCCGTCACCTATCCATCTCCCTATCCCATTACCTCGCGCATGGTTGCCAGCGCCGCCGCATCCACCGCTTCCCAACCGGGTATACTTAGGTCGCCGAGTACCTCTTTGCCCGTCGCATCACCCGCCATGCTCAAGAGCGCCTGGCGCAACTGGTCGGCATGCCCCGCCATGCTGGGCGCGATGCAGAAGGCGTGGAAAGCACACTGCTCATTGGTCGTATGCAGCAACTTCACCATCGCCTGGCCCTGCGGCGAGAGATCGGTGTAGGAGTCGCGGTCAAGCACTCCGTAGGGCGCATCGCCCCCCCAGACCGCCTGGACAACACTGAGCCAACTCTCGCGATCCAGCACTTCACCCGGGGCAACGCCTTGGGCCTTGAGCATCCGCATGGCCAACTTCACCGGCAGCGTGCCCGCAATCGTCGCCACCTTCGCCCCATCCACATGCCCAATCGTCGCATCGGCCAGATCGGTACTCGCCACCAGCACCGCCTCATCAAAGCGCCCCACCACCCGCGCCAACGCCGTATAGCCATGCTGATCCACCAACTTCAGCGTATCGCCCGCATTGGCATAGACCAGATCACTCGCTGCGAAACGCTCGTGGAAATCGGCAAAATCGAGCGCCAAGCCAAAGTGAACATTCAGCCCCAAATGGCCCGAAAGGTACTGCACCAAGCGATACCAACCCTCCGAATTGCGTACCGTGTCGTGTGGGCAGACGGCTAGCTTGACATTCTCCATTACAGACGCTCCTTGTATACCTACGCTGTACAGCAAGCGGAGCAGGCTGTACAACACAAACCGCTTGTGTTATGATCCAGCATACTGGTGTTGTGTAACCAAAAAATAGCCTGAGCATCCAATATATTGGGTGTTGCACTCTTTCGGCGGGGGGCGGGGGCTTGGCCCCCGTAAAATTTCCCCCTTCCGGCGGGGGTTCGGGGGCTGCAGGCCCCTGAAGCTCATGCGCCTGGGGCGCAAGCCCCAACAGCGGGTTTTAGGGCGGCAGCCCAGCCACAAGTTTCAAGGAGTAACCACATTGAAGATCGCTCTTGTTACCAATAACGGCGTCCAGATCAACCCCCACTTCGGGCGTGCCACAAGCTTTCTTATCGTCACGCTGGAGGACGGCCAAGAGGTGGCCCGCGAGATGCGTACCAAACCGGCCCACCAAGTCTGTCATGGCGATGAAGATGGCCACGACCACGATCACGATCATGGTCACGGCCATGGTCACGGCCACGGCCACGGCCACGGCCACGGCCACGGCCACGGCCAAATGATCGCGGGGCCAGACGAAACGGCGCAAGCGGGTAGCGCCGCCCCTAGCAACCACGGGCGCCACGGGGCTCTCGTCGAGTTGATCAACGACTGCTCCATCGTGATTGGCGGCGGCATGGGCATGGGCATGGAGCGTCACTTACACGCTGCGGGCATCCAGCCCATCCTCACCTCGGTGCGCGCCGTCAACGCCGCGCTCAAGGCCTACCTTGCCGGCACGCTAGAACACCAGCCAGAGTTGGTGCATTAGGGGAGCGGAAGAACAGAAGAACTGAGGAACTGAGGAACTGAGCAGAAGAACAAAGAACAGGAGAACAGAAATTGATTCTGTTCTCCTGTTCTTTTGTTCTTCTGTTCTTTTGTTCTTCCGTTCTTTTGTTCTTCCGTTCCTCCCTACGCCGTCGCTACGGCACGCTCAGTGGCGGGCTGCATGCGCATCAACTTGCTATCGAGGCGCAGCATCGTCACGATGCCAAGTACCTGCACCAGCGCGACTGGCACCAGCAGCGCGATATGCACCGCCGAGAAGCGCTCCACCAAGCCATTCTGCGCCAAGCCGGGGTGAATGAAGAACATCCCGAAGACGGCGAGGGCCACGGCGGGGCAGATCAGACCGTAGCTGCCGGGGCTGTTGCGCTCGCCCCAGACGAAATCGCGCAGATAACCAACCTTGTTCATCACGCTATAACCCAGCAAGCCAATCAAGAGTTGCAAGCCAAGGACGCTCGCGGTGAGCATAAAGATCAACGGCTGGGGAATGTGGAAGTGGAAGGCCGTGTCAATGCCGTGGCTGAGGCGCACCAACGTGATGCCGAGCAGAGTCAGCACCGGGATGGGCATCCAGAGGCTCGGCGCAGCATCAACGGCGAGGCCGTTGGTGAGCATCCCGCGGAAGCCGAGTACCAGCGTAATCAGACCGAGTAGGACAGCGGCACCCAAGAAGAAGAGCGACCCAAACATGCTGATCGTCACCGTGAGCGTCGTCTTGCTCATCGCCGCCGGCGCCGCCATACCCACGGCAACCATTGAGAAGGTGAAGGCAGCCAAGAACTGGCTAAGGCTGTTGTTGCGGGCGCACTCGAACTTGCCACTCACCAACGCCTTACCAAAGGTGTCGAACAGAATGCGCAACGCCAGCGCCCCAATCAGGACGAAAGCGGTCATTGCGAACGGGAAGAGGTACTCAACCACATTCCACAGGCCGGGCACAAAGACGGCACCAAGCACAAAGAAGACATTGACCGTCATCGCCAGCATCAGCGGCAGTGCCATCAGCGCCATCGCCCCCTGGCCCTCGCGCAGCGTCGCATAGGCCTTTGTCTGCTTAAAGCGCCCATACTCGCGCAGATTCCAAGCCACCAAGCGCAAGTGGCGCACAGCGAAGAAGATAATGCCAAAGAGGGCGAGGAAGAGCAAAGCCTGAGCAGTTAAACTTGCGGTACCAAGAAATGCAGCAATGCCATCAAACGTAATGATTGGGGTGTTGGGGTGGGGTACAAGGAAATTGAGCCAGATAAAGAATGTAATCGCCATACCACCATTACCAAGCGCGGCCAGAAAATAAGCGGGTGAATACTGCTCGCCAAGATCACGGCGCAGTCCAAACCAGCGTGCTACAACGTTCGACATAAGCCTACATCCTCCTGGTGTCTACAAACCTGTTGTGAAGAACTATACCTCTGCGCTAGTAAGA
This sequence comes from Candidatus Viridilinea halotolerans, assembly GCA_003934145.1. Lineage (GTDB taxonomy): Bacteria > Chloroflexota > Chloroflexia > Chloroflexales > Chloroflexaceae > Viridilinea > Viridilinea halotolerans. Next base: position 5,484 of record RSAS01000110.1, read on the forward strand.
TGCGCTAGCGCGGCGGAAGGTTACAAACCTCCCCTGGGGCCACGTCAAAGTCACCTCCGGTGGGGGTTCGGGGGAGGCTTCGCCTCCCCCGAAGAACTTTTTTTCTTTCGTTTTGGCGGCTTCGCCGCCAAAACGAAAGAAAAAAGAGGGTTTGGGGCGCAGCCCCAGCGACCTTGACGTGGCCCTAACGCCGTCGGGCGTTGCAACGCAACGCCCAACGGCGTATACTATAGGCTATAGCACGCACCCAGTGGCGCATAACCGCCAAAAGCTTCGCAGTTTGGTAAATTCCCCGTTAGACTGCGTTTCATTCAATGCAGGTTCGGGAGTGAGCATGCGCGATGTCAGGAGCGAAGGTATGACTATTTTGGAATGTGGGGATGAGCGCTGTGCTATGCCGCCAGCCCTCTCCGATGCGGAGTTGATGGCGGCGGCTGATGGCGAAGCCGACGACGCGATCCTGCAGCATCTGCAGCATTGCCCTGATTGCGCGGTGCGTCTCACCCACCTCCGCGTCTTGCAAGTTCGCTTGCGCCAACGCCTCTACCGCGTTGATTGCCTCTCAACCGATCTGCTGATTGATTATTGCCAGGGTCTCCTTGATCCCTACCAGTACGCCCTTGTGCTGCACCATCTCGCCCTCTGCCCCCATTGTATGGCCGAGGTAGCGCAACTCGAGCAGGGTCATCGGCAGGTTGATGTCCTCTTCCAAACATCGCGCCGTCTGTTGGCACCCGTACCGTAAAGGCGAGGTAAGGAGCAGTGACGCGAAGAGGCGAGGAGCGGTGGCGCAAGGGGGCGAATTCCTCGCCCCTCTACGCCTCCCGCATCCTCGCCTCTCTACGCCTCCCGCATCCTCGCTCACCTACTCAAAATGCTCCGCCAGATACGCGGTGAGATCGGCAATACGCACCGAATAGCCCCACTCGTTATCGTACCAGCAGATCACCTTGAAGAAGTCGTCGCCCATGTTGTGGGTGAGCGGTAGGTCTACCACCGTGCTGTAGGTCGTCCCGATGAAGTCACTGCTGACCAGTTCCTGCTCGCTGACGCCCAAGATGCCCTCGAGCTCTTCACTCTCGCTGGCCTCGCGGAAGGCGTTGTTGATCTCTTCAACGGTGGTGGGCCGATTGAGGATCACCGCGAAGTCAACTACCGAGACGGTGACGGTGGGTACGCGAATGGAATAGCCGTGGAATTTGCCCTTGAGTTCAGGAATGACAAGCGCCACAGCTTTGGCCGCACCCGTGGTGGTGGGCACCATATTGACTGCGGCAGCGCGGGCGCGGCGTAGGTCTTTATGGACATTATCCTGAATATTCTGATCCATCGTATAGGAATGGATCGTCGTCATCAGGCCGCGCTGGATGCCGAAGCGGTCGTTGAGCACCTTTGCCACCGGCGCAAGGCAGTTGGTGGTGCAGGACGCATTCGAGATGATGTGGTGCTTCTCGTGGTCGTAGGAGTTCTCGTTGACGCCGAGGCAGATGGTGATGTCTTCGCCCTTTGCGGGGGCCGAAATGAGCACCTTCTTGGCACCAGCCTCCAAGTGGGCACGTGCCTTATCCGCGTCGGTGAAGCGGCCCGTGGACTCGATGACAATATCCACGCCCAGATCGCCCCAGGGCAACTTGGCGGGATCACGCTCCGCAAGGGTTAGAATCTCGTAGTGAGCATCATCGTAATCAACGATGATCTTATTCTCATCAACGGATACTTCACCCTCGAAGATACCGTAGGTCGAGTCGTAGCGCAGCAAGTGGGCGAGCGTCTCATTGTCTGTCAGATCGTTGACCGCCACGATCTCAAACTCGTCGGGGTGGTACTCCAGCATGGCCTTCAAGCTCTGCCGGCCGATCCGGCCGAAGCCGTTAATTCCAACACGCACCATAGGGCGAGCCTCCTTCCCATTCGCGAACTTTCTCTGTGCGCGAGTACCGCTGGCCCTGAAGTGGGCGAATGCCAAGCGCCATAGGGCACCTGGGCGGCAGCGCATCGGTGAGCACGGGCGTCATTATAGCACGCTTTGCGTAGCTTCCGCCAAGCGGGTGTAAAACCGCTATCCCTTGGGGACTACTTCTTACCAAACCCTAGCGGTGCCAGAAACATTACACGCCGGTGTGCGTGGTGGCGGTACGCGCCGCATGGTGCCTCTGGCTCGGCATGCGGCGCGGCGTGCCGATCGGGCTGCTCTACCTGATTATCCCCGCGCTCGCCGTGGTGCTGTCGCGGAGCCAATGCGCAGCCGACGTCGGTGCCACCAATTCTCTGAGGGTGACACACGGCGCCGACTGGCCAAAAACTCTCGCCTGTGGTGCTATCGCGGAGCCAATGCGCAGCCGACGCCGGTGCCACCAATCCCCTGAGGGTGACACACGGCGCCGGTTGGCCAAAAATCCTCGCCGATTGTTCGCTCTGAGCAGCACACGATTGCCAACGGGCTAGTTCGCCGGAACTTCAACAATCTTGAACTGGGCACCCGCCGGGTCGGACAGGGTGGCTATGCGCCCGAAGGGCGTGGGCTCAATAGCGCCCAGGGCCTTGCCGCCGTTGGCAGTGACGGCGGCTACGGCGGCGTCGGCGTCGGCCACGCCAAAGTAGGTAATCCACTGGGGTGGGAGCGTCCACCAGGCTGGGTCGGCCTGCATCACGGCGCAAAGCTGCTCCTCGCCGCGCTTGAACACGTAGTAAGCGGGGTCGTCCGGCATTGGCTCGGCAGTAACGCCGAGCAGGGCGCAGTAGAAGTCGCGGGCATGCGGCACGTTGGGCGAGTACAATTCATACCAAGCGGCTCCCCCCGGCTCGTCGTTGACCTGCGAGCCGATGTGCTCCTGAGCCTGCCAGAAGCCGAACGGGGCGCCGGTCGGATCCTCTAGCACCGCCATGCAGCCGAAGGGGGCCACGCTCATTGGTGGAACGTGCAACTTGGCCCCGAGAGCCACCGCACGGGCCACATCGGACTCAATGGCGGTGGTGGCAAAATAGAGGCTCCAGGCGGACGGTGCCGGCGGGCCATCGGGCATTGGCCCGCTCAGGCCAGCGGCGACCCGTCCGCCAATCCGTGCGTTGGTGTAGCCGCCGTACTCGGGAGCGCCAATGTCGTACTCCCAGCCGAACACGGCGTGGTAGAATTCACGCGCTGCATTGAGGTCGGGCGTCATTAACTCGACCCAGGTGGGCGTGCCGGCTGGTTTGGGCTGCGTGTGTGTGGTCATCAGTCCTCCATTGCTTTCATTTTTCATTGAACATCAGGGGAACGTATGTATTATAGCACACTTGTTCATTGTAGTACATCGGTTGCAGTAGAGCAAAAGGAACGCAGTAACTTTTGTCATGCTGAGCATAGCGAAGCATCTCTCCTCACCGAAAGGTAGCCCCTTCGCTAGTTTGCGCTATAGTGTAGTGCCGACTTTCAATGTGTAGGGCGGAAACTTTTAAGCATCCCAGCAGCCTGTCATGCTGAGCGCAGCGAAGCATCTCTTTTCGACCGAAGAGAGACCCTTCGCTGCGCTCAGGGTGACAAAGCAATGGGGCAATCAACACAATCCGCTTCCCTAACCCCCCCTCCCAGCCTAGAGGTCCCAGAAATAGTATGCCACCCCGCTGGAACAAGATTCGCCGCGATCTTTTGCAACACCGCAGCCGCACGCTGCTGGTGGTGCTTTCGATTGCCATTGGTGTCTTGGCCTTTGGTACGATTATGGCGGCGAGTTTGATGCTTGAGCGGGAGTTGCGGCGGAGTTTTCTGGCTACTAATCCGGCGAGCGCCTACCTTACAACGACGCTCTTTGATGATGATCTGCTGGCGGCGGTACGCCATGTGCCTGGCGTCAGTGCTGCCGAGGGGCGGCGGGTGGTGGCGGCGCGCATTCAGCTTGGCCCCAATACATGGCAAGAGACAATGCTGCATGTCCTGCCCACTGACGGGCTGAGTAGCATTAACATGGTGCGCCCTTGGCAGGGGGCGTGGCCGCCGCCCAAACGGGGCATCCTGATTGAGCGTGCTTCGCTGCCGCGCACCAACGCCGTTGTGGGCGATATGCTTTTCGTGGCCCTGGCCGGCGGTACGACACGCCCGCTGCTGCTGGCGGGTCTCACCCACGATTTGAGCCTGCCGCCTGCGCCGATTGTCGGCCAAGCCTTTGGCCACATCACTGCCGATACGCTGGTCTGGCTCGGTGGGCCAAGTGGCTACAACCAACTGGCGTTGGTGGTGGATGAGGCCCTGCGTCACGACGAAACCGCGATCCGCGCCGTGGTCGAACGAGTCGAACACCTCATCCAGCGCGGCGGACGGCCCATTCTGAGCAGCGAGGTGCCGCCGCCACTCCAGCATCCCGCCGAGGTTGTGCTGCCTACCCTCATTGCCGTCCTAACTACCGTCGGGTCGTTGGCGTTGCTGATCAGTACCTTTTTGATCATCAATACGATCAGCGCGATTCTCACGCAGCAGACGCGCCAGATTGGGGTGATGAAGGCGATTGGGGCGCGTAATGGTCAACTGGCCCTACTCTATGTTGCCATGGCTGCCTCCTTCGGCCTGCTGGCGCTGCTGCTGGCGGCGCCGTTGAGCATGCTGGGAGCCAATCTGCTCGGTGGGTTTATGGCCGATGAACTGAATCTTGATCTGCCGCGTTTCTTTATTGTGCCTGAAGTCATTTTGGTGGAAGTCGTCGCCGCCCTGTTGGTGCCCGTCGTGGCGGCGATTCTGCCCATCCAGAGCGTCTTGCGCCGCCCGACCCGCGAAGCGCTCGCGGGCGATACCGCCGCGCCGCCGGTGCAGAGCCTGCTCGATCGTCTGCTCAGCCGCAGCAGCCTGCTGAGTCGTCCGGTGCGTTTGGCGCTGCGCAATACTTTGCGGCGCAAAGGGCGTTTGGCGCGCACCCTCGTGGCGCTTGCGCTCGGTGGGGCTGTCTTTGTGGCCGCAGTGAGCCTGCGTGAGTCGCTCTATACGACGCTCGATGCCAGTATGGCCTCGCAGCGCTACGATGTCGAGATTCAGCTCAGCCGTAGCTACCGCAGCGACCAGATTATGCCGCTGGTGGCGGCGGTGCCTGGCGTGAGCAGCGTCGAGGCGCTGCTGCGCAACAGCGCCTTCCCTGTGCGTAGCGATGGCACGACCGGCGAAATGATGAGTGTTCGCGCCCTGCCCGTGGCGAGTAGCATGTTTGCGCCGCGGATGGTTGCCGGGCGTTGGCTCCTGCCCGACGACGAGCGGGCGGTCGTCCTGAGTACCAACATTTTTCAGAAAGAACCTGGGATTAATGTCGGATCGTTGATCACCCTCAGCGTTGATGGGAGCGAACTGCCGTGGCGCGTTGTCGGCCTGATCGAAGAGTTGATGCCGCCGATCAACCCGGTGCTGGTCTACATGCCGCTCGAAGCCTACACCCGCGCCTATGGCGGCTTTGGGCGCAGCGATACGCTGCGTGTCGCTACGGCGCAGAGCGACGCCGCCAGCCATGCCGTCGCGGTAGAAACACTGGAGCGCCACTTGCAGGCGGCAGGGTACGAGCTACGGATTATTCACAGCCGCTCGGAGGATCGGGCGATTCTTGCCGAACGTTTTGATCTGATCGGCGTCATTCTTTCGGTCATGGCGGCCATCATTGCGCTGGTGGGTGGCTTGGGCTTGGCGGGAACCATGAGCATCAATGTCATTGAACGCACCCGCGAAATCGGCATCATGCGCGCTATCGGCGCGAGCGACGGTACGGTGCGCCAGATCATTATGAGCGAGAGCATCACCATCGCGCTGCTCGCCTGGCTGATCGGGACGCTCATATCGCTGCCGCTCAGCTATGCGATGGGCTACGCCTTCGGCATCGGGTTGCTCAACTCGCCGCTAATCTGGAACTACAACCTGCCCGCAGTCGCCATCTGGCTGATTGTGGTAATCATCATCGCCATCATTGCCAGCCTGCTGCCCGCCCGCAGCGCCGTGCGCCTGACGGTGCGCGAAGTGCTGGCCTATGAGTGAGGCGCGAGTAGGGAGGAGGCGAAGGAACCAAGCACCCTCGCATCCTCTTCGCGCTAAGACAAGGTTTCAGGGGTCAGGTTTCAGGGGTCAGCCCGAGCGCACCAGAAAGCGGTGCGTGGCACTAAACTGTAAAGCAACTATGAACCATGTCTAACAAGTTTTTTACATCCGCTTGGGTGAAGTGTGCGTCAAAAAGAGATCGCCTTTTCACCAAGTTGCGTGCCGGGCCAGAGGCGAATACCGCGTTCGAGCCGATTTTCGGGGCCAAGCACACAGTCGTCGCCAATGATTGATCCGTCGGCAATGAAGCAGCGCGCTCCGATACTGTTGTTGCGCCCCAAGACGCTGTTGCGCAGGGTGACCCCTTCGGCAAGGCGGTTGTCTTCCCACAATACCGCCCCCTCAATGCTACAATCGGGGCCGATTTGGCAGCGCGGGCCGAGTACGGTGGGGCCGATGATGCGGGCACCCTTCTCGATCACGGTGCCGTCGCCAATCACCACCGGGCCGACCAGTTGCGCCGAAGGGTGAATGATCGCCTCCCCTTCGATCCAGACGCGGTTGGCGATCTGTTGGCCCCGGAAGTTGTAGCGCACCTTGCCAATCAAGATGTCGTGATGCACATCAATGTAGGTCGGCGGCTTGCCAATATCCGTCCAGTAGGCCCGCGAAGGAAAGCCATACATCGGGTCGCCCGTCTGGAGCAGCACCGGGAAGAGACCGCGCTCGAACATGTAGAACTGGTTGGGCGGGACGTAACGAAAAATATCAGGCTCGATGATGTAGGTGCCCGCGTTGATCAAGTTGGAGTTGAGATCTTCGGCGCGCGGTTTTTCTAGGAACCGCTTGACGCGCTGTTCGCCATCCATCTCGACCAGACCAAACTGCGTGGGATCTTCCACCGGCGTGAGCGAAATCGTCACTTTGCTCTGTTTTTCACGGTGAAACTCAAGCATTGCCCGCAGATCCAGATCGGTCATCACATCGCCATTAAAGACGAAGGTCGGCCCATCCAGCAGATACTCAACATTTTTCACCGCCCCAGCCGTGCCGCGTGGCTCCGGTTCTTCAATAATGTGCAACTTCATATCAAGGCGCGATCCGTCGCCGAGCGTCGCCCGAAAGCGGTCGGCGAGATATTGCACCGCCAGCACCACCTCGCTAATGCCCTGGTCGCGTAGGCGCAACAACATCCACTCGATAAAGGGCTGATTGACCAGGGGCAGCATCGGTTTCGGCGTATTACAGGTCAGGGGGCGCAGGCGCGTGCCCTGCCCGCCGACGAGGATAACGGCTTTCATGAAGACTCCTTGAGATGAGCAGAGAACAGAGAACAGAGAACAGAGAGCAGGCATTTTACCCAAGTTCATCCTGCTGCACAGTGTCTCGCCAGTAATCCAGAATGTCATTTAGCGTCTGCGGCAAGGAAACGTTAGGCACCCAGCCCGTGCAAGCCCGTAGACGACGGGCATCACAGACCACTAAAGGCATATCTATCGGGCGCAGCAGTTCAGGGCTGGTTTGCACCTCAACCGGAATCCTACTCGCCGCAACGAGGTGGTCGAGAATCGTTTGCACGGGCACAGCTTGACCGCTACCCACGTTGTAAAACTGACCAGCAGGGGCATGTTCAGCCAAGAGGGCGTAGGCACGCACGATATCGCGCACATCGGTGAAATCACGTTGGGCACTAAGGTTGCCCACCTGCACGAGCGGCGGTTGCAGGCCATGCTCAATGCGCGCAATCTGGCGGGCAAAGGCAGCCGTAACGAAGCGGGCACTCTGGCCCGGGCCAATATGGGTAAAGGGGCGTGCCCCAACCATAGCAAGCCCGTGGCTGAGGTGATACTGGTAGGCAAGCAAGCCTTGGGCCGCCTTACTCACCCCGTAGGGATTAGCAGGGCGCAGGGGGCAGGCCTCGCTAATCGGCAAATCGCTGGGGTCAATCTTGCCATACTCTTCGTAACTACCAATGATCACCATGCGGGGGTTGAGTTGCAGTTCAATGAGCGCCTGAATAATGTGCAACGTACCGATTACATTGGTCTGCAACGTAGCCGCCGGGTCGCGGAAGGCCTCAGGCACAAAGGGCTGCCCCGCAAGGTGGAAGATACGCGCCGGCTGAGCCAGCGCGATTGCCTCACGGATGGCATGGCGATCATCAAGATCCGCATGCACCTCAGTAACGCGGGCAGCCAAGGCGGGGGCAAGCCGCCCCGGCCCACGAGTCAGCCCCCAGAGTTCGTAGCCTCCCTGGGTAAGGAGGTATTCGGCAAGGTAATTGCCGACAAAACCATTGATTCCGGTGATAAGCACGCGCATAGTTGATACTATAGCCGATTCTGGTTTGTTGGCAAGCAAGCGCCGCTATGGTTCGTAACCAAGTTACGCTTTTTGCCGCTGCCGCTGCCGCTGCTGCGGCGGGGGTGCGGGGGCCTGGCCCATGCGCATTAACGTAAGCCTCTGGCGGGCCTTTCGATGAGGGGTCGGGCTTGCCCTGGGCCTAGTCGAAGGGGCATGGCCCCCGGAAAATTTTCCCTTCCGACGGGGTTTTAGGGGCCTGCGGCCCCTAAAGTTCATGCGCATGGGGCTACGCCGCCAAGGCGCAACAACAAGAGTTGAACATGCTATACTGAACACAAGAACGTCAAGCCCTTATACCAAGGTAGCTTACGATGCGTGTGCTCATTACCGGCTCCAGCGGTCAAATTGGAACCAATCTGGCCCTCCGTCTCCTCGCAGAAGGCCATTCCGTCTTTGGCGTGGATCGCCGCGTGAATGCGTGGACCAACGCCTTTCCGACGTTGTTGCAAGATCTCGCCGCCCCCCACCGCGAGTTCCAAGGCGGTATCGGCGGTGCCCCCTACCCCCCATGCGATGTTGTCGTCCACCTCGCGGCCAATGCGAAGGTCTACGAGTTGGTTGAGTTTCCCCATCGCGCCCTCGAAAATATTACCCTCACCTTTAATGTTCTCGAGTTTTGTCGCGCCCATAATCTGCCGCTGATCTTCTCTTCCTCGCGTGAGGTCTATGGCGATATTCAACGCTACCTCACGGCTGAAACCAGCGCCGATTTTAGCTACACCGAAAGCCCCTACTCCGCCTCCAAGATCTCCGGTGAAGCGCTCGTCTATGCCTACGCCCGTTGTTACGGCCTCAACTACCTCGTCTTCCGCTTTTCCAATGTCTATGGTCGTTACGATAACGACCTCGAACGGATGGAGCGGGTTATTCCTCTTTTCATTAGCAAAATCAGCAAAAATGAACCCGTAACGGTGTACGGGCGCGAAAAGATGCTCGATTTTACCTATGTTGATGATTGTGTAGATGGTATTGTACGCGGTATACAACGCCTGCTGGCGGGCGAAGTGCGCAACCAGACGATCAATTTGGCCTATGGTGCAGGCAATTCGCTGGTGCGCATGGCCGAACTGGTGGGTGCCGCCCTCGATCGTCAGCCCGAAATTATTGTCGTCCCCGCCAAACGGCTCGGTGAGGTGACCTACTATGTCGCCGATCTGACCCTCGCCCGCGATCTCCTTGGCTACACACCGAGCGTCCCCCTTGATGAAGGGATTCGCCGTGCCGTCGCGTGGGCGCAAGGCGAGGAGTACACCCCATGACGGAGCGCCCACAGGCTCGTCGCCGTGAACGCCGCAACCGCGATCAGACCGATGATCTCGCATTGCGGCGTCTCTCTGATGCCGCAGAGACTGCTGCGGCCCAGGTTACCAGCCTGCTCAAGCTCTCCTCCTATCTCGTCTCTGTCCTCGATCCCCAAGCGATCTTGGCCAATCTCATTCCGCGCCTCGTTGAAGTGTTGCCCTCGGTGCAAGCCGGAATCATCTGGATCGATCACCTCGGTCGCCTGCGCCCCAGCGCCACCTTTGGCCTGCCCCTCGATCCCGCAACCGTCCAAGAACTTTTGGCATGCCAACTACGCGCCGGTGAGGGTATCGCCGGCCTTGCCCTCCAGCGCAGCGAACCCCAGATTATCACGACAATTCTTGGCTACCGTGATACCTCGGTGATGCTCAATCCGCTCAACGAAGGGCTCTTCTTCCAGTTGGGCGAACAACTCCCCCGCCACCTGACCGTCGCGGCGATGCCGTTGCGTGTTGGCACAGAAATCATTGGTGTCCTTGAGTTGGTCAACTTGGGCGATCAAGAGGTCAATCCGCCCTGGCGCCCGCTTGAACAGGCGGATCTGCCTGTCCTCCAGACGTTCGCGAACCTCGCCGCATCGGCCCTCAAGAATGCCCAACTCTACGATGCCGCCCAACGCAGCGCCCGTCGCCTCAAGGCCTTCGATGCCGTCGTTACCGCTATCTCGACCGCCACTGATCTCAACGATCTCGTGCAGAGCGTCCTCGCGGTTGTTCTCGAACTGGTGCCCGAGGCCTGTGGCGCCCTGCTGCTGCTCGATCCGCTCTATGATCGTTTGCGCTTGGCCGCTCAACGCAACCTACCGAACGGCGGGGCTGAATTTCTCGCTCAGTTGATTATAGCGGAAGCCCCCTGCGCCGAAGTTATTCACTATGGCCAACCGATGCAGCGCCCCCTGCTCGAAGAACGCGGCGAAGCGGTCTTCCTCAACGCTGGCCTTGCTGAATGTGCCTACCTGCCCCTCTTGGCTGGTGGTACCGTGGCGGGGGTTTTGGCGCTCTATGGCCCAAGTGGCTTAAATATTCGTACCGATAAAGATCTGCTTATGCCGATCTGCAACCAGGTCGGCTTCGCGATTGCTAACGTCCGCCTCTATGCCGATAGCACCAGCGAGCGCCGTAAACTCAATACCGTCGTTACGTCCATCGCCGAAGGGGTGCTACTCTGCGATGCCAATGGCCGCCTGACCCTCGCCAACGAAGCGGCGCTGCGCCTGCTGCGCCTCGAATCGCTGCCCTTCGAGCAACCCCTCGCTGCCATGCCCGATTTCTATCGCATGCGCGACCTTGAAGGCAAGCCGCTCGAACTTGAACAACTGCCCTTCACGCGGGCGCTCGCTGGCGAAATCTTTCAGGATCACCGCCTCATTCTGCGTGGGGCCAGTGGCGATGAGACCGTGATGAGTTTCTCGGGTGCCCCGGCCCGCTCCAACGATGATCTGATCGAAGGTGCCGTCGTCGTCTTTCGCGACATCACCGCCAACCAAAAGCTTGAGCGCGCCAAAGACGAATTCCTCGCCGTCGCCGCCCACGAATTGCGTAGCCCCCTCGCCGCTGTGCGCAGTTACGCCGATCTCCTGCTGCGCCGCGAACAACAACGCGGCGAAGGCGATCACCGCGACTTGCACGGCCTCACCATTCTCACACAACAGGTGGGCCATATGCTGCGCATGGTGGATAATTTGCTTGATGTTTCGCGCATTGATGCCGGGCAACTCGATCTGCAACGGCAACAGGTCAATCTCGTGAGCATCGCCAGCCAAGTGCTCGATCAACAGCGTCCGGCGGCAAGTGGCCGCAACCTCAACCTTGAAGCGCCCGACGATCACCTTATGGTCACCTGTGATGCCCTGCGCATCCGCCAAGTCTTGACTAATCTGATCAGCAATGCGCTCAAATATAGCCCTAACGAAGGGGACGTCACCGTGCGCTTGCGCCGTTCTTATGATAACCCGGCGGAACCACAACCCGTCGGCGAGCCAGTCGTCCTCGTCAGCGTCAGCGACGAAGGCGGCGGCATCACCCCTGAACAGCAAGCGCGCCTTTTTCAGCGCTACTACCGCGCCCGCAACCGCCGCGCCGAAGGGCTCGGTCTGGGCCTCTACCTCAGCCGCCAGTTTGTGCAGATGCACGGCGGTACTATCTGGGTGGAGAGTGTCGAAGGGGCTGGGACGACGTTTACGTTTAGTTTGCCATTAGGCAATGAGGACATTGCCTAATGGCAGTTGGACGTTCTCTTTTGTTCGGTTTTGGCGGCTTCGTCGCCAAAACCGAACAAGAAGCGTTTTACGGGGGAGGCTTTGCCTCCCCCCATCCCCCACCGCAGGGCTGCGCCTCCCCCGAATAACTACTGTAGGGCATCAGATGCAATACAAACCTCACATCCAGAATCTTCCCGCCTACAAACCACCCAAACTACTCAGCGGCCCGCGTGCCGATTTGGTGAAACTCTCGTCCAACGAGAATCCGCTCGGCCCTTCGCCCCATGCGCTTGCGGCGCTGCAAGATGCCCTGGGCCAGGTCTACCGCTACCCCGATGCCGCGAGTGTGGCGCTGCGCGAAGCCCTCGCTGCGCACGCTGGCCTCAGTTTTGAACACGTCATCTGCTCCAATGGCTCCGACGAGATGATCCTGCTCATCTGTCTCGCCTTCCTTGATGCGGGTGACGAAGTGGTGATGGCCGAAGGTACCTTCATTAGCTACATGCTGCGCACCCTCGAAATGGGGGCTACACCGTTACGTGTGCCGCTTCACAACTACACCCACAACCTCACGGCGATGGCGCAAGCCATTACGCCGCACACCAAGCTCGTCTTCATCTGCAACCCCAACAATCCCACGGGCACAGCCAACAGTGCCGCCGAAGTGTCTGCCTTCCTTGATGCCGTGCCCCCCACGGTACTGGTGGTCATGGATGAAGCCTACCTCGAATTTGTCACTCGCCCCGACTATCCCGATCTCTTGCCCGATCTACGCGCTGGCCGTCCCAATCTCGTCCTGTTGCGCACCTTCGCCAAGATCCACGGACTTGCGGGCCTGCGCCTAGGCTACGCCTACGGCTCCCCCGAGGTGATCGCCTACCTCGATCGCGCCCGGCCAACCTTCAACGTCAACAGCCTCGCCCAAGCCGCCGGCATCGCCGCGCTTGGCGACAACGAACACGTCGCCCGCAGCCGCGCCCACGCCGACGCGAGCCGCGCCTGCTTCATGGAGGGCTTGCGCGCCATCGGCCTTGCGCCCATCCCCAGTGAAACTAACTTTGTGGCTGTCCCCGTCGGCGACGATACCGTTGTGAGCAACGCCCTCTTCGAGCGCGGCTTCAGCGTCACGCCGCTCGGCATCTGGGGGCTACCTGGTCTTATACGGATCTCTTTTGGCACCGTTGAGCAGAACCAAGCCGTGCTTGCGGCGTTGGGTCAGATATTGCCTTGCGGCTAGTGCTCTCGTTGTACAAATCTCCCCTAGGCTATAATTATGACAGAAATCACCTGTCCCAGTTGCGGCAAAAAAACCGACGAAATCACTCGCTTCTGCCCGGAATGTGGCGCTCGTCTGCCCACGCCAAGTGATGCGGCAGCCATCCCACCCACCGTGGTCTTACCACCCCAGCCCGCCATTCCTGCGACCCGTCCCCTCAACGAGAGTCCTCTCGGTGCGACGCCAACCCAGCGCTTTGAAGCACCACCCGCTGCAAGCGCAATCGACCAGTGGGCGGCAACTCAAACGTTTCCTGCCCCAACAGCAGCAGCACAGCCCACTCCCACGGCGCAACCCATGAACAACCGTACAACTTGGTTGCTCGTGGGTGGTGGCGGCTGTCTCGCCCTGATCTTTCTCATTTCGTGTGTCTCGCTGGCCGCTTTTCTGGCCTTCGATCAGTTTTCCAACCTGAATCCTGTTGCCGTTACCACCGTACCCCAAACCGGCGGCGGCGGGATTGTGCCCACCTTGGATACTCCTTTGAGCGCAGGAGCCGTGCTCCTGCGCGAGAATTTCGACCAACCAAGCAGCAGTGTCGTTGAGAGCTCCGAGAGCCAAACCGTACGCTTTGCTTTTGAGGATGGCGCTTACGTCATCGAAACCAAAGTCGCGGAACGCATCGCCTGGACTACCGTGGGCGACCCCTACGATGACATACGCATCACCGTTGATACCCGTATGCGTGCTACCGATCCAGTCGCCGCCATTGGCCTCGTCTTCAACCATCAAGACGATGATAACTTCTATCTCTACAGCATCTCTAATGATGGCTACTATGCGCTTGAGATCTTGGTAGAAGATCAGTGGGAAATATTGATTGACTGGACACCAAGCAACCAGATCGATGCCACAAACAATCGTATGAGTGTCGCCACCCGTGGTGATCGCATCACGCTCTACGTCAACGACCAGCAGATCGAAGAGACGCGCGATGGCACCTTCATTGGCGGATCAGCCGGTATTGCGCTGACCTCTTTTGATGAAGCGCCTACGCAGGTCAGTTTCGATAACTTGGTGATCACCCGTAACTGATTGAGGCACCATGCTCACGGAGCAACTTGTTACTGAACTCAACCATTTTGCCCAAATCCTCAGCCAACCCGCCAACCGCTGGGATGGCTTTGATCTCAGCACCTCCCACAGCCCCACCAACACCCTGCGTGAGCAGATTTTCTACGCGAGTTGGCTGATGGCCGCGCTTGCCAAGCACCCCGATGCGGGCAGCGAAGAGCGCAACCTTGCCATTGATGGGCTACGCAGCGGCATGCAGCGCCTCATCCAGCGCCGCATCTGGGCACCCTGGGCGAACACGACCGAACAGCGCGGCGAAGTCCCCGATCCCATTGAGGCTGGTCACGCCAGCTACAGCGGCAGCCTCACCACCCTGCTCGGCCTCGCCGCGAGCCTCGGCGAACACCCCTACGCCGCCGAGCCCGTCGTCCTGCGCTGGTCGCACGAATTTGTCTGCAGCTACAACCATGTCCAAATGCTGCAATGCCTCAGTGCGAAGATGCACCGCGACGACAGTGGCGCCATTGTGGATTACGACGAAACCACGAGTTCCAGTGCTATGGCCCGCATCCTCTGGGGGCTACGCCTGAGTCCCGTCATCCTTGAACCTGATCAAAACAGCACCAGCGAACGTTGGCTGCAAACCCTACGCAACAAACTCGTCATGCGCGGGCCGCGCATGCCCGGAAGAGGCGTCTTTGCCAGCAGTTACCAGGTTCGCCGCCGTCGGGCGAGTCTACGCAGCGAAGCCCTTGAGGATGCCATGGCGCTCGCCCTCCTAGCGCCCCTTGCGCCCGATTTAGCCCAAGAAATCGCCCCCCGCCACTGGCCCAGCATCGCGCAACCCGAGCGCGTCAGTTCAACCCTGGTTCTCGTCTTCAGCGCCCTCGCCGCCCTCGCGCTGAAAGAAGACGAACGCGCCACCCAACTCAGCGCCGCCGCCGCCGCCCGCCCCGATAGCGGCGAGCCATGGCCGCGGGCGCTCTTGGCACTCGTGGCATGCGGGGGTATGCGGAGTCCGTAGGAAAAAGTTAAGGAACCGCAGCCCCCTTAAGTTACTGCGCGCGCACACACCCCACTGCCCCACAACCGCAATTACAGAGGTAACGAATGGAAACCCACCTCAACGGCATCAAGCTCGCCTACAGCGACGAAGGCAACGGGCCAGCCATCATCATGCTTCACGCCTTTCCCTTAGCCGGAGCCATGTGGCGCGAACAGGTCGCTGCACTGCGTGAACACTACCGCATCGTCGTGCCCGATCTACGCGGCTTCGGGGACAGCGATGCGCCACCGGGTCCATATCTCATGGATCAGATGGCCGACGATGTTGCCGCCCTACTCAAAAAGCTTGGCATCAGTCAAAGCGCTGTCGTCGGACTCTCCATGGGCGGCTACATCGCCTTCAGCCTCTGGCGTCGCCACCGGCAAACGATCAGCGCCCTTGTCCTCGCAGACACCCGCGCCGCCGCCGACACACCCGATGGCCAAGCTACCCGTGAGAGCAACGCCCGCCTCGTCGAGCACGAAGGGCCGCCCGCCATTGCTGCCAAAATGATCCCCAACCTCATCGCACCGCGTGCCAGCCAAGCCCTCCGCGACGAATTGGCGAGGCTCATTCATGCCAACCGCAGTACTGGCATCGCCGCTGCACTGCGTGGCATGGCCCTGCGCCATGATTCCCAACCCGATCTAGCGAGCATCACCGTACCCACGTTGGTCATTGTCGGCACCGAAGACAGCCTCACCCCACCAGCCGAAGCGGAAGCCATGCACCATGCCCTACCCAACAGCACCCTAATGCAGATTAAAGACGCGGGTCATCTGAGTAACCTTGAGCAACCTGCGGCCTTTAACGCCGCCCTACAAAGCTTCTTTACCGCATAAACCCTTTTGTTACACTTACGCGGTCGGCGTTTTTTGCCTGCCGCAGGCAGATCGCCTGGTTACGCGGGCCGCCTGACCAAGCGACCGCGTAACGCCTGTTTGTTATTGGGTGTTGGCGGCGATGCCGCCAACACCCAATAACAAAAGGGTTTGACTGAAATCTGTGGGGCTGCGCCTCACACACCGTCGGGCTGTGGGACGATACGAAGGAACCATGTTCCCTCGCGCACCCCATTGGGGCAAGGGCGCCCGAGGGTGTAGGGCGCAGTCCAAAGCAAAAAAGCCGTAGCCCGCACCAATGGTGCGGGCTACGGCTTTTGTTGTAACGTGCGTGGACCTACCTTCCCAGGGCTCAGGCCCCAGTAGTATCGGCGCAACGGCGTTTCACGGCCCGGTTCGGGATGGGACGGGGTGGTTCCACCGCGCTAGTCACACACGTATTGGTAGCGGCGACAGGATTCGAACCTGTGACCTTCGGGTTATGAGCCCGACGAGCTGCCACTGCTCCACGCCGCGTCGTGTCACTACACAACGTTGATCATAGATTGCGTCCCGTCTGCCACCGCCGCATACCGGTAGGCAGGGAAGCCCTCGACTTTGCGCACTGGTAGCCTCCACGGGTCGCCCCGCGTCCAG
>RSAS01000142.1 GCA_003934145.1 Candidatus Viridilinea halotolerans
CAGCCCTTGGACGGGGCTAAAGCCCCTACTACAAGGGGCTTTAGCCCCGTAAGCAAGCCCTTGGACGGGGCTAAAGCCCCTACTACAAGGGGCTTTAGCCCCGTAAGCAGCCCTTGGACGGGGCTAAAGCCCCTACTACAAGGGGCTTTAGCCCCGTAAGCAGCCCTTGGACGGCGCTAAAGCGCCTACTGCAAGGGGCTTTAGCCCCGTAAGCAGCCCTTGGACGGGGCTAAAGCCCCTACTACAAGGGGCTTTAGCCCCGTAAGCAGCCCTTGGACGGGGCTAAAGCGCCTACTGCAAGCGGCTTTTGGGGCATCCCCAAGCCTAAGTTCATGCGCATGGGCTTCGCCTTCCCCAAGCCCCCCGCCCGGAGATGGGGCTGTTGCATGCAACAGATCTGCAACAGGGGTTTATAATATTGGGGGGGTATTCCCCAATGCATGGGAAAGCGAATAGTAAGGAGTTACGTATGCGTTGGCTGAAACACTCGGCACGGATCGTTTCGCTCTGCGTTCTCGCTCTACTCATCTTCACATCCATGGTTAGTGTAGCGCCGCTGGCTGCTGAGCCGACTAGTGCCGCTTTGGGTAGCACGGCAGCGGTTGCTGCGCTCCCATCTGAGGCGTCGTCCACTGCGGATGCGTTGCCCGCAGCAAGCTCGTTGGATGGAACCGTTCATTTTGCCAATGGCATGCCCGCAGCGGGGTTGCATGTCTTGGCGCTTGCCGATGGCAACCCGATTGCTACCGCAGAAGTGGATGCAACGGGCCATTTTGCGCTGGGGATGCTCACGCCGGGGCGCTATGCGTTCCAGGTCTATGCGGGCAATCGCAGTTTCATGATTGACTCTGGAACCATGCTCTGGCTTGAAGCCGACCAAGCGCAGACGGTGGCCATCCGGCTGGCCCCAGTTGACGATGAACCAGCGCCTGCGGATGCGGCGGGCGCAGCCGAGGCAGCCCCGGCTAGTGCCCCCGTCGCTCCAGTGTCGCCTGCGGTAGATTTGGCTCAAACCGGCAGCCTGAGCGGGCGGGTTACTTCCGCGAGCAGCAGTGAACCGCTGGATCGGGTGTCGGTGCGCCTCTACAATGCCGCTGGACAATCCTATCGCCAGGCTACGACGAATGTGAGTGGTCTCTATACACTGACCAACCTCGCCGCCGGGGATTATCGTGTCTACTTCGACTCAGGCTTTTCGACCAACAGTGAGACGAAGAGGCATTTGAGTGAATACTACAACCAGAAGCCCGATCTCGCGAGTGCCACCCCGGTCACGGTGGGCGCGGATGCGGCGGTGGCCAACATCAACGCCGCTTTGCAGCGCGGCGGCGAGTTGAGCGGGCGGGCGACCGATGCGGTGACGGGTGCAGGCTTGCAGGGTGTGATGGTTCGGCTCTTTGCCCCGGGCGCAGAATTCGCCTCAACATCAATGCTCACCGATGGTTCTGGCTTCTTCACCTTTACCCGCCTGATTTCGGGGAGCTACCGCGTTCAGTTTGATCCGCGTTCTGGCACCACGAATACGCATTACGTCGGCCAGTACTACAACAACAAGTCCGATCTGGCGAGTGCTGATGAGATTGCCGTAGCCACCGGCCAACAGCGCACCGGCATCAATGCGCAACTTGTGGCGGGCGCGACGCTGCGTGGCACGGTGAGTGGTGGCGCTGGCGCTGGCCCGTTGGATCGGGTTGTGGTTGCAGTCTATGACGAGTGTGGCCTCAGCGTAGCTACGGACTACACTGGTAGCGATGGTATCTATGAGATTGGTGGTCTTCCTGCTGGTGTTTATCGTGTCGGTTTTTGGGCAGACTATTCCGGCAGTGCCGCAACGCGGGCCTATCTAAACGCCTACTATGAAGGGAAAGCGAACCTGAGGGAGGCCAATCCGATCACGATCACCACGGGGGGCACCGCTACCGTCGATGCGACCCTGACAAAGGGGGCGCAGATTGGTGGCCGGGTGGTGAATGGCGCGGGTGAGCCGATCAGTGGAATTTCGGTGGGTTTTTATGCGAATGGTGTATGGCAAGCCTCGACATCCACCGATAATGAGGGGAACTATCTGAGCAGGGGCTTGCCTGCCGGTAGCTACGAGGTGCGTTTTGCCCAACGTAACGACTATCTGGCGCAGCGCCACCCCGAGGCGGTGGTGGTGACGGCTGGCCAGGTGGTAAATAACATCAATGCTACCCTCGCACGCAGTGGTAGCATCACCGGGCGAGTGACGGGCGTGGGGGATGTGCCGTTGCCAGGCATTGAGGTGCGCACATACGGCGAGAATGGCGCGCTACTTTGGGAAGCCACGACGCTCACCGATGCAAACGGTGCCTACACGATCACCAATGCGCTGGCGAGTGGCTTCTATCGCCTGCATTTTGCACCGGGTAGCTCGGCTACAGGCGAGGTGCGCAGTTATGCGCCGCGCTTCAACAACAACCGTATGCTCCAGGGGCGCAGCGAGTTTGTCGTAGTAGAGGCGCCCAATGCGACCAACAACGTTGATGTGACCCTCGTGCGCGGTGGGACGATTACGGGCAAGGTGGTGGATGCCGAGAATGCGCCGATTAGCGGCGCGACCGTCAGCGTGCGTGATCTCAACGCACGTACGCTTGTCAGTGCAACCACCGATAGCAATGGGGTCTATACGATTACCGGCCTCTTGCCCAACTTTTACCAGGTGCGCTTTGGACGCTCCGGCTACGAGAGCCAGTACTACAATGGCCAGACGCGAGCGTCTATGGCCAATGTTGTGCGCGTGAGTGGCACGAACGTAGTAGCTGACATCAATGCACAGCTTACGCTTAGCCCCGGCGTCGTCTCGCCCGAAACCGGTGCGGTCAGTGGGCGCGTGACGGCTGAAGGATGCCCGCTGCCTGGGGTGCAAGTCATTGCTTCAGTTGGCGCAAGCAGTAGCACCAATACCCAAGGTCTGTATACCATCAGGAATATCCCAGCCGGCGACTACACGCTCTCCTTCCGTGGCAATTCGCTCGGCTTCCTTGATGAGTTCTACGATAACGTAGCCCAATCCAGTGCGGCAACGACCGTTACGGTGCGGGTCAACACAACGACGCAGAACATTAACGCGGAGCTCGTGGGGGGCACAAGCATCAACGGGCAAGTAACAGGGCCGGGTGGCGCGGGAGTGGCCGGGGTGCAGGTAAGTGTCTACGCTGCGGAGGCGGAGAATTCACAAGTGATCCATTCGACCCGCACCAAGGCTGATGGGAGCTACAGCACGCTCGGTTTGGCGCCGGGTAGCTACAAGTTGTTCTTTACGCCGCCACAGCCGGTGGGCAACCAAGCCGGGCTGTTAAGCCAGTGGTACAACGCGCAGGCGAGTAGGAGTACAGCAACGCCAGTGGCGGTGGTGGCTGGCCAGCCCACCAATGACGTGAATGTGGCGTTGGCGGCGGGCTACCAGATCAGCGGCAAGGTTGAAGGCGTGCAGCCCAACGGCAACAAGTGGCCCCTCGCCAATGTGAACGTCGTGATCTTTGATCAGGACGGTCGGATTGTGGCAACCACAAACACGGAAGCGGATGGCAGCTACGTCTCCCGTGTTTTGGCGCCGGGTGCCTATCGTGTCCACTTCAGGCCGCGTCCCAACACTTTTGGGGCCTTCTTCGTCCCCCGCTTCTACAACAACAAGCGGCGTTTGAGCGAAGCGGATGTCGTAACCGTAAGCAACGCCAACGTGCCCAACATCAGCGCTGAACTGCGCCGTGGGCGGGTGCTTGCCGGGCGGGTGCGTCTGCCTGCCTCCTTCGCGACCACCCAACTCGCCGCCGAGGATGCCACCTTCAGCTTTGCGGGCGTTGCGGTCAGGGTGCTGGATGGCGAAGGCAACCAGCTTGAAGGCTACGAAGCGACCACCGACAGCAACGGCTACTTTGTGGTCAGCCCGGCGCTTGAACCCGGCACGTACCGGCTCGCCTTCACACCGCCGAGTATCCTGAACCTGCTTTCCTCCACGTCTGCTCCTATTACCGTTGAGGCTGAGGGGGCCGAGATCATTGATCTGAGCCAGGATCTGACGCTCGAGGCGGGCTTCCGCATCTTCTTGCCGCTGACGGTGCGTTAAGGGTGCGCTAGGGGAATGTGCGGGAACGCAGCGCCCGCACATTCCCCAATCCAAAGCTTCGCAAAAACGGGATACCTAAGAGATTACCCGTAGCTTGCGTAGGGGCGCAGCAGCAGCTTGTCGTTCTGGGAAGCAGAGAGAAGCACTGGGGTGGCCGCTGCTGCGCATCTACGATCACCGGCTGCGCCCAACCAAGCTCCAATGGTCGTGTTGCGACCACCCAGCCACCTGTTCCGTCGTGCTCGCTTGCCTTCACGCAGCAATCTGCCAAACTCGGTTACAAATAAGCGAACGGTAAGTAGATACACCACGGTTGGGCCAATTGGGAGCAGCGCATTATGAGTATGCCATTATCCGCGCCGTTCCCCGCGTCGAACGCGGCGAGTTTATCAACGTCGGCGTAATCCTGCTCTGCCGCC
>RSAS01000123.1:0-3089 GCA_003934145.1 Candidatus Viridilinea halotolerans
ATGGCGTTCCAGTGCAGAAGAGCAGACCTGTGAGGTCTTATTTGAAACGTATTGGGGCATGGCCCCCGCAAAATTTCTCCCTTCCGGCGGGGTTTTAGGGGCCGCAGGCCCGTCGGACGGCGGAGCGAACACTAGCCTTGAGCCAAATGAACAAAATTGCGCAGCAATTGTAATCCCAAACGTCCCGATTTTTCGGGGTGAAATTGCACTGCTGCCATGTTTCCTCGAATGATGACACTAGGGAAGGCGAGGCCATAGGTGGTGCGGGCGGCGACGAGGGCGGGATCGGCGACGTCGCAGTAGAAGGAGTGGACGAAGTAGAAGTGGCTCTCGTCGGGGATGTCAGCAAAGAGAAGATGGGTGGCTTGGGTTGGGCTGTAGCAGACCTGATTCCAGCCGATTTGAGGGATTTTGCCTGCGGTGGTGGGCAGGCGAGTGACGGTGCCTGCCACCAAGCCTAAGCATGGGTGGTGGCCAAACTCCTCGCTGGTGGCCAAGAGGACTTGCATGCCCACACAGATACCGAGAAAAGGGCGGCCTGTCGCGACCACTTCGGGCAGGGCGCGATCCATGCCCAGATCACGTAGATTGGCCATCGTGTCTGCGGTGGCACCCACGCCGGGCAGCACCACCGCTGCGGCGGTGCGCACCACGTCGGGATCTGCGGTGACCACCAGATCGGCCCCGACGGCCTGGAGCGCCCGTACCGCATTGGGCAGATTTCCGGCACCATAGTTGATGACTGCAATTGGCATAGGTGTTTTGTTCGTTGTTGGGGCTACGCCCAAACTCTGTTTTTTTCATCGGCTGTGGCGGCTTCGCCGCCACAGCCGATGAGGAAGAGGTTTTCGGGGGAGGCGAAGCCTCCCCCGAACCCCCACCGGAGGGCCGGAGGAAGAGGGGTTCGGAGGAGGCGAAGCCTCCCCCGAACCCCCACCGGAGGGCTTAACGCAGGAGGGGATGGCGATCTTGCAGAATATCAATCACCCGATTGACTTCAGCATCGGGTTCGGGGGCCTCGACTTGGCCAATCGCATCTTGGCCAGGGGAGCGTCCGATGAGTTGGCGTAGCGAGGCGACGACACAAGCGGCGAGGGCGTCGAGGTTGTAGCCCCCTTCCAGGGACATAACCACACGTCCGCCACAGAGTTCATCGGCGAGATCGAGAATGATCTGATTGAGGCGGGCGAAGCCGGTGACAGAGAGCACCATCGGGCCGAGGGGGTCGCTCCAGTGGGCATCAAAGCCGGCAGAGACCATGATCAGTTCGGGGCGAAAGGCACGAATAGCCGGGACGATCACCTGCTCAAAGGCGCGGCGGTAGCCACGGTCGCCGGTGCCAAAAGGCAGCGGGACATTCAGCGTAGTACCGGGGGCAGCGGCGTGGTCGCCCATCTCGGTAATGCTACCCGATCCGGGGTAGAAGGGGGAGGCATGGGTCGAGCAGAAGAGGACGTGGGGATCGTCGTAGAAGATGTCCTGGGTACCATTACCGTGATGGACATCGTAATCCACAATCGCGACGCGGGCCACGCCTAAGCGGCGAACGGCATAGCGTGCGGCGACGGCGATATTGTTAATCAGGCAGAAGCCCATGGCGCGACTGGGGGTGGCGTGGTGGCCGGGGGGGCGCACGAGGGCGAAGGCATTGCGCACCTCACCGCCGGCCACGGCATCGACGGCACCAACCGCTGCGCCTGCGGCGAGCGTCGCGGCCTCCCAGGAATCGGGGGTAACGTAGGTATCGGAGTCAAATTGGCCCCCGCCATAACTAGCCAGACGGCGGACTTGGGCGAGGAGGCGCGGGGTATGCACCGCTTGCAGATCAGACTCAAGGGCTGGATGAACTTCATAGTGGTGCAGATCGCGATTGAGGCCGCTGCTGGCGATGGCATTACGAATGGCCACTAGCCGCTCGGCCTGTTCGACATGGCCAAGCCACGTATGGGTATCAAAGATAGGGTCGCTGAGGATAACCGTCTGGCTCATATGCGGTTCCCGTTAGATGCGGTTACGGCGTGAAGTATTTGGTGTGTAGGATACCACATGTCGTGTTGGTGCGTATGGGGGGGGAGGCCATGCCCCAATACCTTTACAAATAAGGGAGAGCATAGACCTCACAGGTCTTTGCTGATGACGCTCCAGTGCGGCAGAGCAGACCTGTGAGGTCTTATTTGAAACGTATTGGGCCATGCCTCGAACCCGCATCTGACAGAAGGATTTCTTGGGGGCTATGGCCCCAAACCCCCGCTAGGCGGATACTGCTGGTTTATTCCCCTGGGAGCGAGGGCGTCTCGCCCTCGTGTGGGCTACGAGGGCGGGACGCCCTCGCTCCCAGGCCGCTAGACGAATAAACCAGCAGTATCTAGGCGGCCTACCTTTCTCCTTCAAGTTTCATTCTCGCCCCCTCGTTGGCCCATCAGCGCTTGATGTTGGGCAAAGAGTTGGGCGGTGAGGGCGCGCACTTCGGGGAACTCTTCGCCCCAGCCGTTGCGTTCCGCCCAGAATTCGTCGAGGCCGCGTGCGCCGGCGCGTTCGTAGGCGAGGGCTTGGGCCAACATTTCTAGGCGATCCAGGGCCTTCACCAAGCGCGCCTCTTTGCTTGCGGCTTGGCTATACTCTTCCCAAAGGGCTAGATAGGCGTCGCTGCATGGCAAGCCATGAAAGATTTCAAGCATGGCTTTGCGCTCCGCTTCGTGCTTGGCCGCCTTGCCCAGAAGGCGACTCGCCGAGGCGGGGAGATCGCCAAGCAACGCCTCGGCCATGTCGTGCAGAATGGCCATGGCGAGAAGGTGACCGCGATCCAATTCGGGGTAGAGATCGCCCACCACCAAGGCCAGGGTTGCCACCCCAAAGCTATGTTCAGCCACACTCTCCACATCGCGCAGGTTGCGCTGCAACCAGCCCGTGCGCGGCAACAACTTGAGGCTGGCGATATGCGCTTGGAGTGCGGCCAGTGCCGCGACGGCATGCTGGTTCATTGGGTTTTTTCTTTTTCATTGGGTTGTGGCGGCTACGCCGCCACAACCCAATGGGAAGGGGTGTTTTCGGGGGCCATGCCCCCGCACCCCCGCTGGAAGGGGTGTTTT
>RSAS01000123.1:3189-4504 GCA_003934145.1 Candidatus Viridilinea halotolerans
AAGGGGTGTTTTCGGGGGCCATGCCCCCGCACCCCCGCTGGAAGGGGTGTTTTCGGGGGCCATGCCCCCGCACCCCCGCTGGAAGGGGTGTTTTCGAGGGCCATGCCCCCGCACCCCCGTTAGGCGGCAGCCCTAAAGCGCCGCAGAAAACGAACAGCCTGCACCGGATGCAGGCTGTTGCAATGCGTAGTATGGGCCTGGATCGTAATTATAGCACCAAGGAAGGGGGTGTGGGGGAACTTGGTTCCCACACACCCCTCAAACTCAGCCCCACGCGTCCGCGTTGCGCATCTAGGCTTACGACACGCACTTCAACGAGGTCGCCGACCTGTACTACGTCCAAGGGGTGTTTGATAAAGTGATCGGCGAGTTCGGAGATGTGAACGAGGCCGTCTTGTTTGAGGCCGATGTCTACAAATGCGCCAAAGTCTACGACGTTGCGCACGGTGCCTTTGAGCCACATACCGGGGGTGAGATCTTCGAGTTTGAGAATGTCGGCGCGTAAAATGGGCGGCGGCAACTCTTCGCGGGGGTCGCGCCCGGGACGGGCAAGGTATTCAATAATGTCGCGCAGGGTGGGTTCACCGACGCTCAGCGTTTGCGCTAGCGCTGCGAGGCTGGTTTCGTTGGCGCGCAAGGCCGTGCGCACGCGGCTCGCTACGGCGGGCAGTGGTTCGTGCTTGGTGCCAAAGCGGGCTAGGAGTGCCCGCGCCGCAGCGTAGCTCTCCGGGTGAATGGCGGTGGTATCGAGTGGCTCGCTTCCGTTGGCGATGCGCAAAAAGCCCGCCGCCTGCTCGAAGGCTTTGGGGCCAAGGCCCTTCACTTTGCGCACCTCGCTGCGCGTCTGGAAGGGGCCGTGTGCGTCGCGGTGGGCCACGAGGGCTTTGGCGACCTTGCTGTTCAGGCCGGCTACATAGGTCAAGAGGGCAGCCGAGGCGGTGTTGAGATCGACGCCCACGTAGTTGACCGCGCTGACGACGACGCGCTCCAACCGTTCCGCCAGCGCTTTCTGGTTGACGTCGTGCTGGTACATGCCAATACCCAAGGCTTTTGGATCAATTTTGACCAATTCGGCCAGTGGATCTTGCAAGCGCCGCGCAATGCTGATCGTTCCCCGTTCGGTCGCGTCCAGCGCGGGAAATTCATCGCGCGCCTGCGCAGAGACCGAATAGACCGAGGCGCCCGCTTCGCTGACCATGGCGTATTGGAGCGGTGGGGACACGTCGTTCCCCCTGGCTCCCAGGGAAGCAGGGAGCTCGTGATGGCCCGCGCCAGCGATTTCGTGGGCTACGGAGGGAGGCTGGGGCGGCGGCGG
>RSAS01000404.1 GCA_003934145.1 Candidatus Viridilinea halotolerans
AGCAAGACCGTACGCCACACCCCAGCGCAACCAATTAAGATGCAATTGCCCTAGGATGTCTTCAGCTTGGTTGCTGCGCCCGACGCCAATGCGAATCGCACGAGCGATGGTGCCAATTTCGTTGTTGGCGAACATGATCGAGGTCAGCGTGGGTAGAGTTCGGGGTTTGGCACCGCCGGATCGTTGAGCGAGAGACAAAGCCCAATCCGGCAGAGCAGGTTGGGGGTCAATCCTGTGCGTGCTTTCAAATGAATGAGACGCTGATCGACTTCGTGGCAGACACGCAGGCGCGTAAGCTTCACGCGGCCACCTCCTCAAGAGTTCAACCGTGAAGCGCTTGCGATCAATCTGCACTTCGCGTACCAGCACCCGCTTACGGCAGAGCAGGTTGAAATATTGGGTGATCGCTTGCTCCAACTCCTGGATCTTGAGTTCAGTCACGCGCTCGCGGTACTCCGCTAACGCGAGTTGGGCGGCCACGGCGCGTTGTACGCGCACGTCGGCGTGGCCAGCAGCCTTGACCCGTTCGAGTGCCTGGTGGTGCTCGCGTTCGCATTGGGCCAGCCGCAACCGTTCCTGTTGAACTGCGATGCAGCCGTTGGCGCACATAGACATCATAATCAGCCTGGCGTACCCGCCCGCCAAGGATGCCCCGTCCGTAGAGACAGAGGCGAATCGCCTCCAGGATGGTCGTCTTGCCAGCCCCATTCTTGCCACCGAAGAGCACCACCGGGCGCAGCACAGCGCCTTCGTTCGTGGGGCGCAACTCAAACTCGTGACGTCCGCGAAAGACGCCGAAATTGGTTAACGTGAGCCGGGTCAGGATCATGCTGCGGCCTCTTCCTCGACCTCAGTATCGCCAAGGCCGGGCAACGGGAGATTATGTTCGCGCCGCACCGTCTCTTCGTCGCGCCACTCTTCGCGCAGCACATCGTCAATGCGCTGGAAGATGCCCGAACGGCGGTGCATGCCCTGCATTTGGCGCTCGTGCTCTAGCAGCCGCGCCACGAGGTCGGTCGGTAGGTCGTGCTTAGTACAGACCTCACCCAACAGGTTGTACTCCTGGGACGAAAAGGCCCCGATGTCGTCTTGCAGCCAGGCGAGATTCTGCTTGGTGACCTCGGCGTAAATGCGGGGCACGGTGTCTTCCCAATCTTGGCGCTCGGTTCGCCAGATGCGCCGGATCTCGTGCAACTCAGCCGCATTGATCAACGCGATGGTCGGATCGGGGCCATCCTCTTGCACCGCCTTCTGGGTGTGAAGCAGCTCGCGCAGGATCTCCTTGCAAAACTCTAGGGTGTAGGGGCCGCGGATGAGCTTGCCCTCCTTGACCGTCACTTGACCGCTGCGCCGCTTGAAATCACGATAGAGATGCTTCTTCGCCGGATCTTGGGTCTCGGCCAGCCAGTCGCGGAAGTCAAGCATCGGCTGCATCCAGTCCTCGCCGTTGTCAATCATCGCCTCCATCGAACGATCACGCGTGACCACGGTACATGTCCAGCAGCCAAAGCGACTATTGCCACAGGAGGGCGTGGTGTCGTCCACCACGAGCGGGCACTCGCCGGCGTGGGCGGTGCGATAGAGGGCGGCCAGATCGCGGTTATTGCTGCCCCAGGGCGACGCGACCTGGAGCAGATAAGTCCAGACATCATCGGTGGTAAAGTCTTCGATCGGCGTATAGACGTAGGCACGGGCCAGAATATGGTGGCGACTCAGACGACTGCCGGTGATTCGTCCGTGCTTACTAGTGATCACCTGGGCACGGCTGGCACTTTCGCTCTTCCGCCCGCCAAGCACCATCACGACTTCGCCGAATTCAGCGGCCCGGTCGAGGATAAAACGATTGGCGGGCTGGATCTTCATACGCTCGGTACACCAACGGAAGCGCTGATTCGGCGCAGGGTAGCCGCGGCCAATCAGGTTCACCCAGAAGGTATCATTGATCTGCGGCATCACCTTTTGGGCTTCAAAGGGCAGCGCCTGAGCCTGGGCCGCTTCGTTGATGCGCCCCAGCGTGCCGTCCAGGTAGTCCACGATAACTGGCGTTTCGACCAGCGTGTCGGAGGCAATCACATAGATCGGCCAGCGCAACTCCTCACGCGGGAGGCCGACGAGCGCCTGCCAGACCAACTGAAGCGTTGCGGTCGAATCTTTGCCACCGCTATAGCCAATCACCCAGGGCAATTGGGTCGAGCTATAGACCTCGCGAATCTCCTGGTAGAGATCGTCGAGGGTGCGTTGCTCAAAGAATGAATGTTTCTCGCTGGGCAGTCCGTGACGCGCCTTCATTCCATGCTCCTCGCCTTGCTCGTTGGCGTAATCGCCTGTTCGAGCGTCGTCTCCTCAGCGCTCAGCTTGAGGCCCAGGGTCTGCTTGAGCAGATTCGCGGTGAGTTGCACACTCTGCCCAGCTTTGCTCATCTTGCCATGATACATCGCCCGCCCCTCCCATGCCCGATTGGTACGCAGCCAATTTAGCGTCGCAAGCGGCGTGAGGTACGAGTGCCAATCGTCAGGGTAGGTATTCACCAGCGTATGCCCGGCGATGCCAATAGCGTGCAAGGCAACGCCGTGGGCATGCACGTATTCGCTGCGCAATTGGGCCGCACTCACCTGGCGTGCAATGATCTGCCGCCACTCGGAAATGAGATCGCCCAGCGCACTCCAGAAAGCACAAGCGAGGGCATAGTCCTGCTTGGGCACCGTTGCACCGCGACTAGGCTGAAGCAGGGCGTAGGTCGCCTGGTAGATCGCGCTGAGTGTGAAGAGCTTGGGGCTGCGGTTCGAGATTGTCGTCTTCTCCGTTTCGGTAAGGCCAAGGAAGATCGGCACCTGCTGGCTCAGTTGATAAGCCACCTGAGCCAGCGGATCACGGCGGTCATAGAGAATTCCGATGGACTTGGTGGGACGCACCGCATGCTTATTGAGATCGGCAAACATCTGCTGGCTGCGTTCGAGGCCGGTATCAATGAAAAAGACAACCGAAACCGTCTCATCGCCAATCAAATGATTCGCCTTCAGCGCCTCCTCAATCGCGGCGCGACGATGCTGGCCATCATTGATCAAGAAGCGTGCGGTCATCGGCACCGTGAGCGTCCCGACGTTGCGCTCGGCCCCGCGCGGTTCACGCGGCTCAAAGCGCACATCACCGTCTATCGAGGCTGTGATTGAGGAGAAGACGTACTCGGTGGGATTGGCAACGATATAGCGAGCGATCTCAGGGACGCGGGCGCGGTTTAGCACACGCTGGGCGCGCAACTCAGCGGGAATCTCCTCCTCGTCAAAGAGGAAGATCTTTGGGATAAGCTTGAGCGGACACATCACCACATAATACTCACGACCGGCCTGAATGCCGCGCAACGCGGTAAACTGGTAGTTAAAAGCTTCCATAGCGCATCCTGGAAAAGCGCACGAGCCGTAAAGCATAGCTTATCAAGCCCGTGGGAAGTGCAAAACCATTGCAATGGAAGTATATTTAGATGGCGAGATTTGTCAATCAGGCTTGCACGCACTCCCCTAAAGTACCGTATAGTAGGGGATGCGCTAGGGGAGGGCTTCGCCCTCTTCTAGCCCCTCCCTTTCAAGGTTCTTGATCTAAGGGAAGGTTCGTAGCGCCTTTACCGTCTGCCGCGATGGGGGTGCGGGGGCCAGGCCCCTGCAAAACCCCCATTCCAGCGGGGAGGATGCGGAGGGCTATGCCCTCCGCATCCTCCCCACAAACGGTAAAGCAGATCGCCGCAAGGCGAAACCATCCCTAAAGAACTATAGTTCGGGTAGAGATGCGAGAACGCGGGAGAATGTATGACACCGAAACTCAACAAGAGCGAACTTATCGAACTCGTAGACAAACTCCTTCAGGCTGAAGGTTCTGAAGAGGAAGAGGCCCAGTGGCTCGAACTCATCAAGAGAAATGTTTCCGATCCTAACGTGATCGGCCTTATCTACTGGTCTAATCAATATGGGTTGAGCGAAGAGCCGAGTGCTAAAGAAATTGTGGAGAAGGCAATTAGCTATAAGCCCATCGCCCTCTAGGGCCAAGTGAGCCCCTCCGCTTATGGGATTCTCAGCGCATCTACCCGGCCCTTTCCACCTCATACCAATTCAATCATAATCATTCGGGTGTGACCAAAAGGCGTAGGAGGGGGGCGCGAGGGAACCTGGTTCCCTCGCGTCCTCATACCTGAAAGGTGCTCCTACCCCCGTTGCGCCAGCCACTGCTCTAGGTCGTCGCGGCCAGTGAAATCGAGCAGCGCCTCGGCCAGTTCCAGCATCTGGATGGCAGTGAGGGCTTGCACCTGCGCTGCCAATGCGTCACTCAACGGCCCGCAGCAGCGCACGAGTTGGCGCAGCAACAGCTCAAGATGGCCCTCTTCCTTGCCTTCCACACGCCCCTCAACGCGGCCCTCCTCCTTCCACTTGCTGATCAAGGGGGATTCGGGGATGCCGTAGCGATCATAGCGGATAATCTGTTCGGCCATTGCTGCAAGCTCCTTATCCGTACATA
>RSAS01000955.1:0-1383 GCA_003934145.1 Candidatus Viridilinea halotolerans
GCCACGCTGGCATCGCTTCCAGCGTGATCGCCGCCTCTACCGGGCGCGACCCGATCAAGTCAAAATGCTGTGTGACGTATGGTTCCAAGCTCTTACGTTCCGGACAGAGCAAGAGGTGCGCTAGCGGCACGCCCCGCTTCGCTTGCTGCTGCAACCGCTTTTTGGTTATACCGCCGGGCGAGGAGGGATCGAGCCGCACGGCAATGTAGCCCACAATCTCAACCCGTGCCAACTCAGCGCGACTGAAGGGCATACCCCAGCGGCGCACCAACTCACCAAGAAAGCGAAAGCCGAGCCGTTCGACCCGCGCTAGCACCTCACCGCTAGTGTCATCCCAAGGCTGCACCGCTTGGCCTGCAATGAGGGCCATGATCTCTTGGAGATAGTTGTAATCCACCGCACCAAACTGCTCAAGCGTCGTAGCCAACTCCGGATCGTCGGCGCGGGGTGTGGGTGTGCGCTCGATATAGGCCAGCAGATGCATCTGCTGCGCTCTGGCGGCAAATTCATCATCAGATCCCGGCAAAAACGCATCAGACTCACGCACCAATGGCCACGCACGGGTCATCGTCTCGGCCAACAGGTGCAGATGGCCGTGATAGGCCAAGCGGTCATACGAGAGGTAGAACATATCGAGATCGCGGCCAGCGGTCGCGGCCAACGCACTGGTGAGTCGCCGCAGGCGCTCCAGATCGTCGTGCGCAAGCGCCGCAGCGATTTGGAATTCGAGGTAGTAGACGGCACTCTCCGCGTAGAGTTCGGGGCGGGCCTGCTCCAACGCTTCCGCTAACGTGATGTACAACTCCACCTTGCGCTGCTCGTGCAAAAGCGTCAGCATCTCAAACGCATCCTCGTCATCGAACAGATCATCGCTAAGCGCATCGCGGAAGATCGCGGCCTGGCTTGACGCATCGCCACGCTTAAAGGCAAGCCACCGCTCTTCGCGCGCCTCCTCCTCCGCTGTAAGCGGGGGTGGGTCGCTTTGCGGTGGGGGCGGCGGTGTGTAGCGCTGGGCTCGCCTAGTGGTATCGGTCGGCGGTTGAGCCGCAGCGGGAGCAGCGGCCAATGCAGCAGCCTCCTGCAAGAATGCGGCGCGCTGCTGCGCCGCCACACGCTCGGCAGCTTTGCCAAGACAGCACTTCTTATACTTCTTGCCGCTGCCGCAGGGGCAAGGATCGTTACGTCCAACCTTCATTTTTGCCCTCACAAGTTTCATGCGCCTGCGGCGCACGGATGCGGGAGGATGCGGGAGGATGCGCGGGAACCAGGTTCCCGCGCACACCCTTCCGGCACATTATGGAATGATCACGACACCAAAACTATACCACCGTTTTGGCGGCGAAGCCGCGCCCCCTCCGGTGGGGGTTCGGGGGAGGCAAGGCC
>RSAS01000955.1:1483-4501 GCA_003934145.1 Candidatus Viridilinea halotolerans
AAGCCGCGCCCCCTCCGGTGGGGGTTCGGGGGAGGCAAGGCCTCCCCCGAAGAACGTTCTTTCGTTCGTTTTGGCGGCGAAGCCGCGCCCCCTCCGGTGGGGGTTCGGGGGAGGCTTTGCCTCCCCCGAAGAACATTCTTTCGTTCATTTTGGCGGCGAAGCCGCGCCCCCTCCGGTGGGGGTTCGGGGGAGGCAAAGCCTCCCCCGAAGAACGTTCTTTCGTTCGTTTTGGCGGCGAAGCCGCGCCCCCTCCGGTGGGGGTTCGGGGGAGGCAAGGCCTCCCCCGAAGAACATTCTTTCGTTCATTTTGGCGGCGAAGCCGCCAAAATGAACAAAAAAAGAGGGTTTGGGGCGCAGCCCCAACGACTTTGACATAGCCTAGTGGGGCGCAGATTCCTTTGACATTCGTGCTTTTTCAACCTATAATTCTTTCCAAATGCCTTCAACCTCATGCTAGATAGCACATACGCCCTTGTTGCAGCATGTAAACCCTACGCACACCCTACGTCCGTGTGTTGACACCACCCAACCGTAACCTCACAACGGTGAAGTGGTGTATTTGCTATTTGGGCGGGGCGTATGGCCTAGTTAGAGGCGAAGCATGACGAACCAACGGCAGTATGCACTGCCAATGGTACAGATGCCTCCCCGACGACGCGTGTCGGGGAATAGTGTAAGAAGGAGTTTCGTCTATGGGTATCCTTGCTCGACGTGCCGCAATTTTCGTGTTGCTGGCGCTCATCCTGCCCATCCTGGCGGCGTGTAGTGGGCAACCCGCCACCCAGGCACCTGTCCGTGAGACAGTAGTGGTGACTGCTGAGCCACAGATTCAAGTCGTTACTGCAACGCCCGATCCCAATCAGACTGCCGCGCCGGTTGAAGAGCCGAGCGCAACCGAGCCGCCCGCTGCTTCATCGGCCTTCACCACCCCGCACCCCATCCTCAGCGATGTGCGCGTGCGCCAGGCAATTGCCTACTGCACCAATCGCCCCGAACTGATCGCCTCGGTCTACCCCTGGCTTAGCGAAGAGCAGCAGCAGGATCTGCTGATGGACACCTTCCTGCCCAAGGGCCACTGGGCGCTGAATACCGATGTCGAGACCTACCCCTTCGATCCTGAGCAGGGCCAGGCGCTGCTCGAAGAGGCGGGTTGGACGGGTACCCCCGTGCGCGCCCACGCCGACGTTGGGCCGCTCGCCATGAGCTTTACCACCACCAATGCCCAGTTCCGCCAGACATGGTCTACCGTCTTCATTCAGCAGATGGCCGATTGTGGCATCCAAGTCATTCCCACCTACGCCCCCGGCTCGTGGTGGTTCGGTAGCAACACCGGCCTAGCGCGCCGCGACTTTGAGATGGGCGCCTTTGCTTGGGTTGGCCAGGCCGACCCCGCTGGTCGCACGCTCTACGCATGCAACCAGGTTCCTGGCCCCGACAACAACTGGGAAGGCCAGAACTACATGGGCTGGTGCAACGATGTCGCCAGCGTGGCCATTACTGCGGCCAACAATACGCTCGACCGCGACGAGCGCATCAGCCAGTACGCGATTGTTCAGGAAGAGTTCGCCAAGGATATGGTGAGCCTCCCGGTCTTCAATCGCTCCGAGGCTTACGCGATCACCAATCGCCTCCAGAACTTCCGCGCCGACTCGACCGAGTACTACACCGCGAACATTGAGGAGTGGGAACTCACCGAGGGCGATACGGTCGTCATTGGCTTTACCCAGGAGCCTGCTACCCTCTGGAGCCTGATCGAGAGCGCGGCGGTGCAGCGCGTCGCCTCCTTCCTGTTGGGTGTCCCCGCGACCACCCAGTATAGCTACGACTACCAGGCCAAGGGTCAGACTGAACTCTCCACCCTTGAGTCGGGCCTTGCTGAGAACAACGATATTGAAGTGAGCCCCGGCGATACCGTCTGGAACACCGCTGGTGAAGCGGTTGAACTGGCGGCGGGCGTCGAAGTCGCTACCGCCGATGGCGAGATTGTCGCCTTCGACAGCGGCACCCTGACCATGAAGCAACTCGTGGTGACCTACAACCTCGTTGAGGGCATCACTTGGGAAGATGGTGAGCCGCTCAAGCAGGCCGACCTGGAGTTGCAGTATGCGATTGACTGCGATCCCGAGTCGGGCGCAGTGAGCTACACCGTCTGCAACTCGATTGCTGATGTCGAGTTCCTCAGCGACACCAGCTATGTCGTGACCTACCACCCGGGCGTGCAGTGGCCGACCTACCACAACGCCCTCTACATGGGCTACCCCTCGCACCAGGTGATCGCCGATGGCCGCACCCTGGCCGAAGTGCCCGCCGCCGAGTGGCAGACCCTGCCCGAAGTGATTGAGCAGCCGCTCAGCAATGGCCCCTACGTCCTCACGAGTTGGGAGAAGGGCCAGAGCATGACCTTCAGTGTCAACCCCAACTACTTCGGTGATGCGCCCGCCATCGAGACGGTGGTGATCAAGTTCATCGCCGACACCAACCAGGCCGTCGCTCAGTTGCTCACCGGCGAGGTGGACGTACTGGGCAGCGAGACCCTCGGTGCGGGTGCCGAAGTGCAGACGGTGCTTGAGGCCGCTGCGGCTGGCGACATCCAGGCCTTCCCGACGGCGAGCGCCACCTGGGAGCACATTGACTTCAACTTGAACATCCGTTAGGTGTGTTGGCAAGGGGCGTAACTGCGTTACGCCCCTTGCCGCTAACGCGGCGGTTGGGGCATGGCCCCAACCCCAGGGGGCTTTTTGGGGGCCATGCCCCCAAACCCCCGCCGGACAGGAGCTTTTTGGGGGCCATGCCCCCAAGCCCCCGCCGGGCAGGAGCTTTTTGGGGGCCATGCCCCCAAGCCCCCGCCGGACAAGCGCTTTTTGGGGGCCATGCCCCCAAGCCCCCGCCGGACAAGCGCTTTTTGGGGGCCATGCCCCCAAACCCCCGCCGGGCAAGCGCTTTTTGGGGGCCATGCCCCCAAGCCCCCGCCGGACAGGAGCTTTTTGGGGGCCATGCCCCCAAGCCCCCGCCGGGCAG
>RSAS01000264.1 GCA_003934145.1 Candidatus Viridilinea halotolerans
GGGATGCGGGATGCGGGATGCGGGATGCGGGATGCGGGATGCGGGATGCGGGATGCGTGGATGCGGGATGCGGGATGCGGGATGCGGGGATGCGGGATGCGGGATACACCGCGTCTCGCGTCTCGCGTCTCCGTCTCTCCGCGTCTCGCGTCTCGCGTCTCGCGTCTCGCGTCTCGCGTCTCGCGCCTCGCGTCTCGCGTCTCCGCGTCTCGCGTCTCGCGTCTCCGCGTCTCCGCGTCTCCGCGTCTCCGCGTCTCCGCGTCTCCGCGTCTCCGCCTCTCCGCATCTCGCATCACCAAGATTCCTCACCCTCTAACGTTCATGCAAACATACATCTCAACCGGGCTGAATCAGCCCAACGCTATAGGGCGGAGCATCATGCGACCACCAATTATTATTGGCGTGGCGGGCGGGAGTGCCAGTGGCAAAACGACCGTCTCGCAGGCGATCTTGCAGCGTGTGGGGGCTGAGCGTATTGCCTATATTCCCCACGATCTCTACTACCGCGACCTAAGCCACCTGCCGTTTGAGCAGCGTACGCACTTCAATTTTGACCATCCCGATGCGCTCGATAACACCCTGCTCGTGGCTCAGCTCGATGCTCTGGTTGCCGGCCAAGCCGTAGAGGTGCCAACCTACGATTTCGCTACCTATACGCGCCTCGCCGCGACGCAAACCATCACGCCGCAGCCGGTTATTCTACTTGAGGGCATCTTGATCTTCGCCGAGCCGGTTTTGCGGCGGCGCATGCAGATCAAGCTCTTTGTGGATGCCGACGCCGACCTGCGTTTCATTCGCCGCCTCCGGCGTGACATCGCCGAGCGCGGGCGTAGTGTGGATACGGTGATCGAACAGTATCTCAAGACGGTGCGCTTGATGCATTTAGAATTTGTAGAGCCATCGAAGCGTTACGCCGATCTGATTATTCCTGAGGGGGGCAGCAATATGATTGCGATTGATCTGGTTGTGGCGCATATTGAAGCTGCTCTGGCCATATAAGGGTGTGAGAGGGAACCTGGTTCCTTCTCACACCTCTCCCCTGCCTCGGTCAACTCCCCATACATGACAGCGCTCCGTGCGCAACAGGGCATCCCCGCCATGCCCCGCGTAGCCGCATCACGCCTCGCTGTACGTGCCGGCGCTGGCGGCCCCCGCCGAACTGCCGCCGAAGAGTGTCACGGCGAGGCGTGCTTTGCGCCCGTAGGTGGTAATGAGGCTGTGTAGGTCGGCTTCGGCTTCGCTGCGCCCAAGCACGACGAGTGTGGCCCCACTGGTTGCTACGCTGGCCCGTGCGCCATAGATGCCCTGGGCGCTTCCGGCGTGGGCGAGTTGGGCGACGAGGTTGTCGGCACGGGGATCGCCTAGGCCCGCAGCGCGTTGGCCGCCGTGGGAGCGGGCCATAATTTCGCCGACAAGTTGCAGATCCTCTTCGCGTTGCGTTTTGCTCGCGGCAGCACGCAGCAGCGCGGCGACCATGCGGGCGCGCAGGTGTTCTTCAATGGCGAGCGAAGCGGCGGCGCGAAGGGGATAGTTGCGCTCAGGTTCGATGACGAGGCCGGGCGGCGGCGTATGCTTGGCCAAGAATTCGGCCCCGCTGAGCGTCACGGGTAATGTGTCGCGTATGCGCGCTTCGTAGTGCGCCGTACCCAGATTGCTGAGGTAGCCCAACCATTGGGCATCGGCTTGGGGCTGGCTCAGGCCCAGCGTTGTGGCAGCTAGGCGGTAGGCGATCTGGCTGGCTACACGCAGATGCTGGAGCGTAGCAGGATCTTGGCCTTGACCCAACACCACCGCCCAGAGCGTCGTCCCTGGCGGCAGGTGCAATTCCCCCCAGATCCAGGCGGGCTGCTGGTGGACAAGCAGCAGGGCGCTGCTGTGGGCGGCGATGCCCACTAGCGGCCCCAACACTCCTGGATCATTGCCGAGAATGCGCTGCAGCCCGACGTGTACGGTGAGCGCCAATTCGCGCGGGGCGAGGCGGAGGTGGTAGGCAGCGACCATGGCTTGGGCCAGCGCCGCCGCCATCCCCACCTGCGCCCCAGGGGTAGGGTTGGGGCGCACGAGCAGACGTGCGCCCCCCGCGCAGCGGGCAAACTCCTCACGCGCCAAGGCGAGCCACATCGCGCCAGCGAGGCGCACGGGGGCGGGCACGCGGGCGAGGTACGCGGCGGCTTCGTCGTAGCTGCAGGGGGCGCCGTCGGCGGTAACCAAGGCGCTGAGCGGCAGGGACATCGCTGCCCCACCAACCTCTTGCACTGCCAACACCGCCTCTGCATTGGGCTGCAGCGCGACAAAACTACCGCTGCCCAAGGGCCAAGCGAGCGCCAGTGCGCCACCGACCGCCGCCGCGCCACCCATAAGCTCCACCCAGCCGGGCGCATGGGCCACCGTGATCGGCGGCCCATGGGCAAAGAATGCGCCCCGTTGCGCTCGCACGAGGCGGATGAAACGATCGAGTTCAGTAGGCATTAGACGGGCGTTGTCGATTCACGCTGCGCAACCAGTTGTTCCGGTAGGCGTTGCGTTGCCGGCGGCGCATTGGCTTTTAGGAAGCGCAGCAGCACATCGTTAAAAAGGGCGGGTTCTTCAAGGAAGGGGAAGTGGCGGCTGCGCGGCATCATCACCACTTCGGCCTTTGGATTATGGGTAAAGAGATCCGCTTGGTTGGGATTGACCACATCATCACGGCCACCGTGAACAATCAAAGCCGGTACACGTAAACGTGGTAATTCGGGACGCAAGTCGGTGCGCCACATCGAACTCACTGCATAACGCAGGGTATTGGCGCTCGATTTCACACTATCTTCAACCATCTCACCCGTACTCAGATCGTTGGCTACCCCCAAAAAGAAACGGAAGAGTTGGCGGCGCAACCAAGGCATGCGTGCAAAAGCATCAGCAAAAAAGGGCCGGTCGGTGAGCTTAAGCAGCCACGACAGCGAATCGCCGTTAATCGGCGCACCAACGGTGGCGACGCCACAAATCCGCTCTGGGTAGCTCAATGCGGTCTTTAGCGCGACCATACCGCCCATTGAGTGGCCCACCAAAATTACCTGATCCATGCCAAGCGCATCAAGAAACCGTGTAATCTGATCTGAATATGCCTGAATACTCTCTTGGGTCTGTTTGCGACGCGACTCACCAAAGCCCCAAAAATCGAACGAATAGGTACGAAAGTGCTCAGCCACGACTTCCATCGTGGGGAACCAATAGCGCCAACTCCCGAGCCAGCCGTGCAAAAAGACCACGGGGCGTCCGCGCCCAAGCACCTCGTAGTGAACCATCTGATTATCAATGACGACGATGCTCATAGCCGCGCCTTCCAGCCTACGTTCTAGATAAGTATGTTTGAGCGGTTCTTCAGACAGGGCGAGACCTTGTGCCTTGCGGCGATCGGCTTTGCCGTTGCTTCTTTATATCATAACGGATGGTCACTACCAGATTCGCATAGCTCACTAGCGAGCGTGGTATGATGAGGGCTGCCGCCCTACAACCCGTTGTTGGGGCTTGCCCCAACAACGGGTTGTAGGAAGGGTGCGCGAGGGAACTTGGTTCCCTCGCATCCTCCCGCCGGAAGGCGCAACGTGCCCCAAGACCGTGCCAGATAGCATATGCATATGATACCAAAGATTACGGCGAACCTTTGCGCGCTACGCGAGCAGATGGCAGCGGCTGCGTTGCAAGCCGGGCGCGATCCGGCGGATGTGACGCTGGTGGCGGTGACGAAGACCCATCCGCCGGAAGTTGTGGCGGCGGCGGTTGCGGCGGGGATGCGCGATCTCGGTGAGAATCGGGTGCAGGAGGCGCTGGGCAAGATTGCGGCGCTGGCCCACCTTGCTCCGCCACCAGCGTGGCACCTGATCGGCCACTTGCAGCGCAACAAAGCGAAACTCGCTGCCGAGCATTTCGCGCTAGTGCATTCGATTGATAGCCTGCGCCTCGCCGCAGCGCTCGCCCGCTATGTACCCAGTGGGCGGCGTCTGCCTATTCTGTTGCAATGCAATGTCAGTGGTGAAACAAGCAAAGAGGGCTTTACGTTAGCGGGCGGGGCACGCAATCAGGCGGCACTCGACGCGCTCTTGCCGCAACTGGAAGCCATACTCGCCCTGCCAAGCCTGGAAGTACGCGGCCTGATGACCATCGCCCCCTTCACGGACGACCCAGAAGCGGCACGGCCCCACTTCCGCGCTCTCCGCGAGCTGCGTGACACGTTGGCGCAACGCTTTCCGCAAGCGACGTGGCGCGAACTCTCGATGGGCATGAGCGACGATTTCGCCGTAGCCATTGCCGAAGGCGCAACGATTGTGCGCGTCGGGCGGGCTATTTTTGGCAGTAGGGGGGAGTAGGGGGGAGCGGGGAGCGGGGAGCGGGGAGCGGGGAGCGGGGAGCAAGTAAAGACGTGCCTCAAGCTCAGATTTAGAAGCGCCCGACCATATCTGTGGTTGGGTGTTTCTGAATCTGAGAGGCTGTCTGAAAAGGGTGTCAGTGCCACACC
>RSAS01000086.1 GCA_003934145.1 Candidatus Viridilinea halotolerans
GCTGATGCGCTCCAGCCGCCCGAGGGCGTTGTGTCGCCTGCGGCAACGCATGTGCCCGCCGCGTTGAACGAGCCACCCCGCCCGCCTGTTGCACCGCTACCCACCCCGCCAAGGCCCATCCCGGCCATGGGCAGTCAGGCTGACGCGCCGACTCCGCGCACGACGCGCAGTTCGATCCGAGCCGCTCTGTTGGCGCTTGGTACGCGGCGCACGCTGCTCTTCTTGGGTTCGTTCCTGCTCGTCATGTCGAGTCTGACGCTGGTGATCTTTAGTTGGGCCAGCTTCCCGCCGCTCATCCAATTCCTGATTCTGGCGGGTACCACCGCCGGACTGTGGGGCGGTGGGGCGGTGATGCAGCGCAAGCCCGATCTTGCTACCGCTGGCCAGAATCTACAACTCGTCGCGGCCCTCTTGATGCCAGTGGTTGGCTTCGCCCTCGGGCGACCAGGATTGCTCGATCTTGATGCAAGCACGGCTTGGCAGTTGGCTTCCGGGCTGAGCCTCGTGGCCTACATTGGCGCAGCCCGGCACTCGGGGCGGGTCTTCTACAGCAGCAGTGCAGCCCTCGCCGCTGTGAGTCTGCTCTT
Organism: Candidatus Viridilinea halotolerans; assembly: GCA_003934145.1. Taxonomy (GTDB): domain Bacteria; phylum Chloroflexota; class Chloroflexia; order Chloroflexales; family Chloroflexaceae; genus Viridilinea; species Viridilinea halotolerans. Next base: position 588 of record RSAS01000086.1, read on the forward strand.
GGCCCTGCTCGACGGGTGGGCTTACCAGTGGCAGATTGCCCCGTTCTTATGGCTATGCGCCATCTTGCTGGTGGTGGCCGCACGGCTCGCCAATGGCCCTCACGCCACGCTGGCCGAGGGGCCGCGTTGGGTGGCGCTCATCGGCATTCTGCTTGGCCTTACGGGTGCGTTCCTGTTCTACACCTCCGACGGCGAGGCCAACCCGTTTGCTGCGGCCATGCTGAGTGGCACGTTCGCTTGCGCCATGGCCTACTGGCGTGAACGCCAATGGCTCTGGCTCTGGGGTAGCGTGACGCTGCCGGTGGCGATTGCGCCGGTGCTGCTTGCTGCGCCAATGGCAGGGGTGGCCTGGAATATGCTGGCGCTCGCCGTCACGGCGCTGCTCTACCTGGGGTTGAGCAGCATGGCCGAACAGTGGCGCTGGCTGGCGCAGATGCAACCCATTCCTAGCCCGTGGCTCTTGGCGCGTGAGGCGCTGCTCCCAGGCGTAGCGGTCGCGTCGGCGCCTCCTTTACGTGAGCATGTGGGCGCTGCCTCACAAGAACCCCATTGGGAAGCCAAGGATCTCGATGCCTGCCACGCCGATCCCGTGTGGCGGGAGCGGTGGTGTCCTGAGCTTGCCGAAGAGGAGCCGGGGGGTGAGGGCTATCCAGAGCATCCCGATAACCCGACTGCGGCGCTAGGTTCGGATGTTCTGCCCGCCCATGAACCTGAGCCGGGCAGTGCCTCTGCCGCTTCGCCGTTGGCGTTGCCCTTGGGCTGGCTGGCGAGCGCAATGGCGTTCATTGCGCTTCAGGGGGCTTGGAGTACGCCTGCGACGGCGCAGGTCGTGTTGCCGCTGCTCGTACTCTTCGGCATCGCGCTCATGGACGTGATCGAGCGGGGGCAGTGGCGTTGGCTTGACAAGGGGCGCTCGTATGTAGCGACTTTGGGGCTGCTTGCTGCTGGTCTGCTGCTGGGCCTTTGGGTGGAGGCGCTGCTGGCCCCGCGCCTGCCGAATATTGCCCAGCGGGCGCTCTTTATGCCGCCGCTGGCGGCGCTCTATTTTGCAGCGGCGCGCTGGTGGCCGGGCCGTTTGCGCCCGACGTATGATCTGATTCTCCAGAGCTTTGGCAGCGCGGCGCTGCTGGTGGCAGCGTTGAGCCTGAGTGAAAACGAGACGCGCATGCTGGGGGCGTTGTTGCTGGCGCTTGTTCTGGGCGGGCAGGCGACGTTGCGCCAACAATGGCCATGGGCGGCGTTGAGCTTGGGGGCGTTTAGTCTGGCTGCCTTTGTCGCCGTGCAACATCTGGTGGCACCGGTACAACTCGCCCGCGCATGGAGCCTAACGGCACTGGGCTTGGCGGTGGGCTATAGTCTGGCGGGCGAACGGCTGCGCCGTACGTCCCTGGCCTGCTGGACATGGCCGGGGGTGATTTGGGCGTGCCTGTGGGGCTGCTTTGCCGTCAGCGCGGCCAGCGTCCAGATTCTCGCCGCCCCCGGCTTGAGCAGCAGCATCTACCTTGGCCTCGCCCTGCTGCTGGGCCTGCATACGGCGCTCTGGCGACGGGACGAACTGGGCTATGCCGTGGCGAGCCTCCTCGTGGCCGCGACGCTGACGGCGGCGGCCAATGGCTTCTTTACCGCCTGGCGACCAACTCACGGCGAACTTGGTTATGTCGTCTCTGCCCTGGCGCTGGGCCTGGGGTTGCTCGGCCAGGGACTGCGACGCATAGGCCGTGCCTACGGATTACCTTACGAATTGACCGCCCTGGGGATCACGCCCGGCGCACCATTGCTCGCTATGGCCACGGGTGGCGGGGCGAGTCAACTTAGCCTGGTGTGGGTGAGTCTTGCGGCCCTTTACGCTGCGGCGCTCTGGCGCTACCGTCTGCCCTGGCTGCTCGCACTGTCCTTCCTCAGTTTTGACATTGGCTTGCTCTACGGTGCGCATTGGTTGCTCCCGGACGGCGATCCCGCCGGGGCTGGGCTCATCCTGGCGAGTGCCGTCGTCATTCAGAGCCTGCTGAGTCTCTGGTTACGGCGCAACACGAGCGCATCCCTTGATCGGGTTCATGAGCGGACAGAAAACGTAAACGTTGCCGCAGAAGAACGTATAGGAACACAAAAAACTGCGCTGCATTCCCCCCTCTCCCACAACGTGGGAGAGGGGGCAGGGGGTGAGGGCCATCCATCGCCTCCCCATAATCCATCTAGGGTCTTCGGATCAAATATTCTTGACCGTAAACTCGCTCAGGCTGGCCTCTGGGGGTACGGCGCGAACGTACTTGTCGGCTGGGTCGCCCTGCTGCTTGCGGCGAGCAGTAGCCCCTCCATGGCCCTCGTCGCGGGTATTTTCGCTGCGCTGCTGGCGCTGCTGAGTTGGTTTGAGCAGCAGGAGGCTCTCGCTTGGAGTGCGTTGGTGCTGCTGGGGCTGATGTTCAGCCAGATCCACCGCTGGCTGGGTCTGAGTCTGGATGGGGCACTGCTGGCGGGGAGCCTTGAGGCGCTTGGCCTCTATGTGCTGGGCTGGGGCGTGCTAGCCATGATTCCGCGCCAACCGCACCTGGCAATCTGGCAACGTCCGCTGGAGTGGGGGCTGGGCGCGGCGAGCCTGGTCGTGCCGCTGCTGCTGGTCGAGCAGAGTTTCGCGGGCGATCTCCGCTTCTTCGGCGTGGGACTCTTCTTGGTGGGTGCAAGCCTGGGCATGTTCGGTTGGCGTTGGCGCATGCCCTTCCTCGCCGGCGCGGCGCTACTCAGTTGGAGCGGCACAATCACCGCCGATCTGCTGTGGGGTACAGCCAGCCAGGATGTCGCCATGGGCTTAGTTCTCCTGATCTGGGTGCAGGTGCTGGCCGCGCTGGCGCAGCGCAGCATGGCTGCATTGCGGCTGCAACGCGCCCTTGTACCACCGACAGAATTCCACTACGCCATCTACGCCGCCAGCGGCGTGAGTAGTCTCCTCGCTATGTGGCTGAGCCTTGCTGGGCCTACGGCTGGCCCGACGGCACTCGTCTTGTTGAGCCTCGCGCTGCTGAGTGCGCTGAGCGCGAGCCTCGAACGGCAGGAGGCTCTCGCTTGGAGTGCATTGGTGCTGCTGGGGCTGACGTTCAGCCAGATCCACCGCTGGCTGGGCCTGAGTCTGGATGGGGCATTGCTGGCGGGGAGCCTTGAGGCGCTTGGCCTCTATGTGCTGGGCTGGGGCGTGCTAGCCATGATTCCGCGCCAACCGCACTTGGCAATCTGGCAACGCCCGCTGGAGTGGGGGCTGGGCGCGGCGAGCCTGATCGTGCCGTTGCTGCTGATCGGGCAGAGTTTCGCGGGCGAGCTCCGCTTTTTGGGCGTAGGGCTCTTCTTGGTGGGTACGAGCCTGGGCATGCTCGGTTGGCGTTGGCGCATGCCCTTCCTTGCCGGCGCGGCGCTACTCAGTTGGAGCGGCACGATTACCGCCGATCTGTTGTGGGGTACAGCCAGCCAGGAGGTCGCCATGGGCTTGGTTCTCCTGATCTGGGTGCAGGTGCTGGCCGCGCTGGCGCAGCGCAGCATGGCTGCATTGCGGCTGCAACGCGCCCTTGTACCACCGACAGAATTCCACTACGCCATCTACGCCGCCAGCGGCGTGAGTAGTCTCCTCGCTATGTGGCTGAGCCTTGCTGGGCCTACGGCTGGCCCGACGGCACTCGTCTTGTTGAGCCTCGCGCTGCTGAGTGCGCTGAGCGCGAGCCTCGAACGGCAGGAGGCTCTCGCTTGGAGTGCATTGGTGCTGCTGGGGCTGACGTTCAGCCAGATCCACCGCTGGCTGGGCCTGAGTCTGGATGGGGCATTGCTGGCGGGGAGCCTTGAGGCGCTTGGCCTCTATGTGCTGGGCTGGGGCGTGCT
>RSAS01000149.1 GCA_003934145.1 Candidatus Viridilinea halotolerans
TTGCAATGCGATTCCAGAAGGGGGCGCACACGTTTTCTGTCCGCCCTTAAACCCTCTTGCGGAAGAGGGGGCCGGGGGGTGAGGGCCAAAGAGCGCATCCTCATGAGGAATCCGTAGGTAAAAATTTACGCCACACCCTTGCCACGCTACAAGCTTGGCTCATTCTGTCAATCTGTGGTACAATGGCAGTGGTTTTGCAACCTATACGAAATCGAACGGCGGGCGGCGCCAGGCCCGTACGCGATTACCGAGGAGGCAGTATGGCGCTCGAAAAAGACGAAAAATCCAATATCATTGGTGGCTATCAGGTTCACAACACCGACACCGGTTCACCGGAGGTGCAGGTGGCTCTGCTCACCGAACGGATCAACCAGTTAATCGATCACCTGCGTACCCACATCCACGACCACCACTCCCGTCGCGGGCTGCTGAAACTGGTCGGACGCCGCCGGCGCCTGCTAAACTATTTGCAGAGCCGTGATAAGGAACGCTATCGCAGTGTTATCGAGCGCTTGGGCCTGCGCCGGTAGGCTAGTGCATTTGTATGCTGGTAGTGTGCCACGGAGCAAATAAGGGCATCGGCGGCTACATGCCGCTGGTGCTCTTGTGATTTTTTTTGGCCATGCCCTCAAGAGAAGATATTGCGGGGGCCATGCCCCCGCCCCCCCCCGCTTGACGGGGGGCTACGCCGCTCCCGCTGGGGGGGGCGTGGGGGCGAAGCCCCCCGCACGAACCATCCCCGCTGGGGGGGCGTGGGGGCACGGCCCCATACGCATGAACGTAAGCCTCTGGTGGGCCTTCCGGCGGGGGTTCGGGGGCATGGCCCCCGAAAAATCCCCCCCTTCCGGCGGGGTTTTAGGGGCCGCAGGCCCCTTACGTTCATGCGTATGGGGCACGGCCCCCACAAAAAACATCCCAAATTCCGTTAGGATCATGTAAAAAATATAAAAGGAAACGTATGACTGAACAGAAGGTCTTTACGGTTAGCACCGAAATTGCTGGCCGTACGCTTACCCTTGAGGCTGGGCGCTTTGCTGAGCAGGCCGATGGGGCCGTGACGGTGCGCTATGGCGATACGATGCTGCTGGTGACCGTCGTGGCCGCCAAGGATGCACGCGAGGGTATTGATTTCTTCCCGCTTACGATTGATTACGAGGAGCGGATGTATTCCGCTGGAAAGATTCCCGGTAATTTCTTCAAGCGCGAAGGGCGTCCGACCACCACCGCCATTCTTACGTCGCGCCTCACCGACCGCCCGTTGCGCCCGCTCTTTCCTAAGGGCTACCAGCATGAGGTGCAGATCATCGTCACCACCTTCTCGATGGATATGGTGAATGATCCCGGCCCGCTCGCGATCATTGGGGCCTCGGCAGCCCTCGCGATTAGTGACATCCCCTTCGCTGGCCCCGTCGGCGCGGTGCAGATGGGCCACCTCGAAGCTAAACTCGTCGCTAATCCGATCATGAGCGCGATGGAGCAGAGCCGCCTCGATCTTGTTGTCGCTGGCACCAAGGATGCCGTGCTAATGGTGGAGGCCGGTGGCTATGAACTCACCGAAGAAGAGATGTTGCAGGCGGTGATCGATGGTCACACCGTCTGTAAGCAACTCTGTGCGCTGCAAGAGGAACTGGTGCAGCTCTGTGGTAAGCCCAAGCGCGAGTTTGTGCCGCCGCCGACCGACACTTCGCTCGAAGAGAGCATTAAAGTCTGGATGGGTAGCCGTTTGCGCGAAGCGGTGCGCAGCCCCGTGAAGCAGGAGCGTGACCGCGATACGCAGGCGCTCAAGGAAGAGGTGGTGGCCCACTTCACCGCCGATGAGCCCGAAGAGGAGTTGTCCGCCCGTTGCAAAGAGGTTGGTAAGGCATTCGAGAAGTTGCTGAAGGCTGAAGTGCGCGATGCGATTCTCGATGAGGGCATGCGCGTGGATGGCCGTCAGCCCCACGAGGTGCGCCCGATTAGTGTGGATGTCGGGATTATCCCTCGGGTTCACGGTTCGGGCCTCTTTCACCGGGGGCAGACCCAGGTGCTCACGATTACCACTCTGGGTTCGCCCGGCGATGAGCAGCGTCTGGACGATTTGGGCATCGAGACGACCAAGCGCTACATCCATCACTACAATTTTCCGCCCTTCTGCACCGGCGAAGCGAAGCGTATGGGTTCGCCACGGCGCCGCGACATTGGCCATGGTGCCCTCGCCGAGCGCTCGCTCTATCCGGTGCTGCCGCCGCAGCAGGAGTTTCCTTACACCCTGCGCCTCGTCTCTGAGGTATTGAGCTCCAATGGCTCTTCCTCCATGGCGTCGGTCTGCGGCTCTTCGCTCAGCCTTATGGATGCCGGCGTGCCGCTCAAGGCCCCCGTTGCTGGCGTGGCCATGGGCCTCATCACCGATCCCGACGGGCGCTGGAAGGTGCTTACCGACATTCAGGGCCTCGAAGATGCCCTCGGCGATATGGACTTTAAGGTGGCCGGTACCGCCACGGGTATCACGGGTCTGCAGATGGACATCAAGACCACCGGCATCACCTACGACATCATGCGCCAAGCCTTCGAGCAGGCGCGTTTGGGTCGCCTCTTCATTCTCGACAAGATGAACGCGGTGATTAGCGAAGGCCGCGCCGAGATGTCGCCCCACGCCCCGCGCATCATTACCGTGCAGATCCCCGTCGAGAAGATTGGGGCATTGATTGGCCCGGGTGGCAAGATGATCCGCAGCATTGTGGAGACCACCGGCGCCCAGATCGATGTGGAAGACGACGGGCGTGTCTTTATCACCACCGCCGATGGCAACGCTTCCAAAGCCGCCGTCGCCATGGTCGAAGGACTCACCCGCGAAGCCAAGCTCGGCGACATCTTCCTGGGCAAGGTGGTCAGCATTCGCCCCTTCGGAGCCTTCGTCAACATCCTGCCCGGCAAGGATGGCATGGTACACGTTTCCGAGTTGGCGGAAACGCGCGTCGAGAATGTGGAGGATGTCATCCAACTCGGCGACGAGATCAACGTCATGGTGATCGGCGTTGATCCCGGCACCGGCAAGATCAGCCTGAGCCGCCGCGCCATCCTGACCGGCGAGTCGCCCGAGGATCGACGCGCCGCCGGTGGCGGTGGTGCCTCACGCGACCGTGGCCCCCGCGACGACCGTGGCGGCCCGCCGCGCGACCGCGACCGCGGTGGCGACCGGGGTGGCCCGCCGCGTGGCGGCGACCGTCCGCGCCCGCGGCGGCGCGACGATGGATGATCGCTAGGCGGCTGTGCTAGTTGGCCCTTACATCTTGTCCCCCTCTTTCGCCATGCGGAAGAGGGGGATCTACGTTCTTCCGGGGAGTTTTGCGGGGGCTAGGCTAGAGCATTGCCCATGTCTTCTGCACCTCCGGGCAGTGGCAGGGCAGAATGCGCACATCGGGACGAGCTTGGGCGAAGGCGTGGAGACGGGCCAGGGTGGCATGAACGGCGCGCACGTCGTCTACGAGGAGGTTGGTGAGACGCGAGGGCGGGCACGGCTCGCGGAAGGAGCGGCTCGTCCACGCGCCATCGGCGGCGAGTAGCACAGGGCCGTTGGTGGTATGGAGCAGAGCGCCAAGTTGGCCGCAGGCGTGGCCGGGCAGCGCGACGAGCAGAAATGAGCCATCGCCCAAGAGATCGCGGGTTGGCCCGAGGTGGGGCAATTCCGGGCCTAGCGGGAGATTGTCGGCACAAATGGTGCGTTGGGCCAGATCGGGCGGATGCAAGGCGGGCACGAGGCCGCGGCGTAGCGCTGCGAAGCCACGCAGCCGCAAGGCCTGATTGAGGGCGCTGCGCTCGACAAAGATCTGCGCCTGGGGGAAATCGCGTAGCCCCGCCACATGATCGGCGTGGAAGTGAGAGATGACCACCAACTTGATCGCTTCAGGCGCAATGCCGCGAGCAGCCAACTGGTTGACCAGCGCCAACTCGGGACGCAGGTGCAGGGGCGTCATGTAGCGGTAGAGGCGAAAGGGCCAGGGTTGTGTGGCGTCTACCATGCGTGGCGCATAGCCCGTATCGAAGAGCAGCAGCCCATGCTGCGGATGTTCAAGCAACGCCGCCAGTGCATGAATGGCAACGCGCCGCAACGCCCCACCGCGTAGCACCTGCCATTCGGGGACAAAGCAGTAGCCCGTATCAAAGAGCGTGAGCTTAAGCATAGCGTGACTCCAAGATCGCATAGGTTGCATTTCGGTTATGGCTTTTTGTTACAATCGCTTGAGATGTGCGCCCCGTGGTCATCAGGTTAAGCCTAGCGGCGATTGCTTGGGGGCACGGCCCCATGCGCATTAACGTAAGGGGCCTGCGGCCCCTTAAACCCCGCCGGAAGGGGAAATTTTTCGGGGGCCATGCCCCCGAACCCCCGCCAGAGGCTTACGTTCATGCGTATGGGGCACGGCCCCCAAGCAAGCCTCCCGTTGGGTGGGGGTTTGGGGGCACGGCCC
>RSAS01000530.1 GCA_003934145.1 Candidatus Viridilinea halotolerans
GGAAGAGATCGAGATTCCTGGCGTTGCAATGCGGATTCCAGAAGGGGGCGCACACATTTTCTGTCCGCCCTTAAACGCTTGCGGGAGAGGGGGCCGGGGGGTGAGGGCCAAAGAGCGCATCCCCACGAGGAATCCGTAGGTATCGGTACAAGCCCTTTGTGCATAAGACAAGGTTTCAGGGGTCAGGTTTCAGGGGTCAGCCCGAGCGCATCAGAAAGCGGTGCGTGGCACTAAGCTGTAAAGTAACTATGAACCATATCTAAGGTTGAACTGTAACGTTACCACGAACCATGTCTTATCCTTCATCCCTCATCCCTCATCCTTCATCCCTCATCCTTCATCCCTCATCCCTCATCCTTCATCCCTCATCCTTCATCCTTCATCCTTCATCCTTCATCCCTCATCCTTCATCCCTCACCCTTCATCCTTCACCCTTCATCCTTCATCCTTCATCCTTCATCCCTCATCCTTCATCCCTCATCCTTCATCCTTCATCCTTCATCCTTTAGGGATGGTTTCAGAAAACAGCTTTCAACTTTACAGTTCATAGTAGGGGCTTTAGCCTCCGTCAGTCTAGTTCGTAGTAGGGGCTTTAGCCCCATCACAATTGAATACTCCATCGCGCTTGGCTAACGGGGCTAAAGTCCCTACTACCAGCCGTGCTACGCACAAGACTGTAAAGTACCTACGAACCGTCCCTTACCGGACATGGTTTCAGAAAGGGGCTTCGCGCTTTACCGTCGTAGTGCCGACTTTAGTCGGCTGAGGTCTTGGGGTGCGACGGGGAGCCGACTAAAGTCGGCACTACGATTGTAAAGCGAAAAGTCCCTTTCTGAAACCTTGTCTTACAACACAATCACCGACCTGCCATCAGCCGCCGCCGCTTCGAGTTGCGTACGCAACTCCTGCAGGTACTGCTCGATCTCGTGCTGCCCGGCCAGTGTGCGGCGCACGAGGCGCACGGTCACCGCCTGGGGCGCCAGCAGGCGTGCGGCCTCCTCGCGGGCCGCAGCGACGCGCCCCGGGAAGGCGTGCGCCTCGCGCTCGAAGTGGCTGGGCGGCGTGGCCGCAGCGCTCGCCAGCAACTCCGCGACACTGCCAACGGCAGGCGCACTGAGTTGCGCCAGGCCGCAGCGGGCAATCAGGCTCTGGCGCTGGGCCGCAGCGAGGCGCTGCCACTCAGCAGCGGCGTCGAGCGTGGCCAACTCCTGCGCGCGAACCTGTTGGAGTTGCGCGCAGGCTGTGTTGAGCGCGTCGCGCAGCGCAGCGCTAAGCGTGGCAATCAGCGCCGGCACGGCATCAGGTTCAGCCAGCAGGCCGCGCTGCGCCTTCAGCGCCGCGATCTGCTCAAGGGCCTGTTCCGCAGCGGGCAAGCCCGCCGTCGCCTGCTGAAGCTGCTGCACCTGCTCCCAGGCGGGCTTACGGGCTGCGATCTGCTCACGCTGGGCTTGCCAGGCCGTGAAGAGAGCCTGCAACGCCGCACGCTGCTCATAGACCGCGACAAACTGCTCGTTCCCGCTGAGCGCAGCGAGTTCCGTGAGCAGGCGCGTCGCCGGGCGCTCGGGCAGCGGCGGCGCGCCACCCGCCTCGTCCGCCAGCGTCGCAAGCTGTTCGAGCATACGCGAAACCGCCGTCAACTCCTCACCCGGACGCAAGTTCGGCACGCCGAGGGTAGCGAGCAGCGCTCGCACCGCGATCTTCTGCGGCGCACTAATCGGCACGCCCTCACTGACAAACTCCGTCTGACCAATCTGGCTGCGCTGGAGATCGGCGAGACGCACGGCGTGGCCATTGCGCCGGGCATGAACAGAACCAGCGCCCACCAGCGTCAGCAGTGCGCCATCAATCGCATCCTGGGGCCAGCCATAGCCCTCACCCTTAAACTTCTGGCGCACCTCGCTGCCACGCTTGCCGCTGACCCCCACATAGCTGCGGATCAGACGGCAGACCTGGTGCTGCTCAACCTCGCCCTGGTAGCCGATCGCACTCAGCGGATCCGGCGATCCGGTAGCGGCACGCTCAAAGACCCGCCCCCACTGAGCGTGGTCAGCTAGCGCAAAATCGGGGAAGAGCCGGTCAAGAGCGCCCTCAACCGCCAGGCGCAACGTAGCGTCAAGCGAACCCTCACTCAGCTCATTACCGCCCCCAGCAAAGACGCGCGCCCCCGCAATAACCTGCTGGATCAGCAGATCGAAGTGACGCCGCTCGGTATCGGCTTTCGAACTCATCGCATTGCGCGCCTCAATCCCGCCCGCCGTCGCCGGCGCCGGACGGGTCTGGATGGTCTCTTGGGCAGCAGCGAGATTAGCCAAGCGGTTCTTGAGCGCATCGGCGTCGCGGCGCGGCAACAAGACAAAGACGATCGGACTATCCGTACCGGCACGCTGGGCATCGGCACGCACAGTCGCTTCCGACGTATTCCACTCGCTACGCACCCAAACCGGCACACTATCGCTACGGGGCGGCGGCGGATCGCCCTCAAAGAAGAGCGTAAAATCGCGCTTCGTCCGACTAGCACCCTGGGCAAACGCCAAGCCGCGCGTCGCAGCGGTAAACGCCTTACGCAACTCAGCATCGCGATCACTCGCGAGCCGACTATCATCAGCGTGGATGCGGGCACGCCGATGACGGAAATCATGCTCCCACTCGGCACTCTCACGCGTCTGGAGGCGATACTCCTGGCCCACCTGCAACAGCTTGCCCCGGCTAACCAGATCATCCAGCAGCAGCGGCACGCGCTGACGCAGATCATCACTACCACCAGCGAGATCCTCAACCAGCAGATCGGCAAGATTCGTTGCCGTGGCACGCAGGCCCGTCGCCGAAGGCCCGCTATCGGGCAGCTTGCCGATCAAGAAGATCAGGCCACAGAGCCGGACGCCGAGCGCACCAGCGGCGCTGTCAGCGGCCAACTCCTCGATCATCACATCAATCTCGCGTGAGAGCGTGCCACTCTGCAGCATGTTGGTCTTGATCTGACCATAGATGAAATCGCCGGCGACCACCGTACCGAGCGGGGCCGCCGCAACCCGCTGTGTCGCCTCGTGAACGATGCGCAACTGCGTACGCAACTGGCCAGCCATACCCGCACTATCCACCGCCCGCAACACCGCCTCCCAGAAGCGGCGACGTGTCGGCAGCAGCGGATAATCGGCAACCAGCACATCACGATCACTACTGCGCGCCGCGATACTCGTACCGCCAAGGTGGCGACTAATCTCACCACTAGCGCCTTCAAGGACGCCCTCAAGCTCCGCGACACGGGCCGGCTGCTTACGCAGCACCACCTGGCGCACCACCTGCTCAACATCGGTATCACTGAGTTGCACACGCACCGTAAAGCGCCCCTGGAGCTTCGAGAGCTGTGGTGTCGCCTGAAGCGCCGCTTGGCCCGTCGCGACAAAGAGCAACTTGCTGCCGAAGCGCGCCGAACACGCCTCGACAATATTCTGCACATGGAGCGTCCGCTCGGCATCTTCACCAATGAACTGCTGCAACTCATCAAAGATGAACAGCGTACAGGGGGTCACCCCCGCCTCATTGGTCTGAAGCGCCAGCACATCCTCAATCGTCTGCAAAAACTGGTCATCGCTAATCTCAGGCATAACCGGAAACTGCTCACGCAAGAGCTTACGCACCTCAGCCTCACTCGTCGCAAAGCCCGGATCAGCCGCGAGCAGCGCCCTCGCGATGAACGGCGAGACATAGAGACTATTCAGTTCACGGATGAGATCTTTACCATCTGCACTAAGCGCCTGCGCGAAGGGCGCAAAATAGTTATTCTGCTTGAGCCAGATCACAAAACGGGCGGGAGCGTACTGCTCAGGCAACTGGGCACTGCGAAAAAGAATCGCCAGCATAGCGAGCCGCACACTCCCGGCCCCCGCCCCAAGCGTCCCAGCCGCCGACCAGAGGCCGCCATGCTGCCGCCCAGCGCGCGACAGCTCAAGCAACAGATCGCCAAGCTCGGCGGGAACTTGGGTCAAACCACGGGCGGTTGCGCCATCAGGAAAGGCAATATCACGCCAGAGATACTCAAGCACCCGCACGAAATGCGACTTACCGCTGCCGTAGAAGCCACTGACCCAAACCGCTGGCTGAGCCGGGCGCGCCAGATTGGCCAAGTAGGTCGTGAGGATACGCTCCATGCCCTGGCGATACTCGCCATCGCAGACAAACGAAGCGAGCTCGTAGCGCAGAACCTCATACTCAGCCGGGGTACGCGGCTCAACCACCTTCGCAACCCCATCGTTCGGGATCGAGCGCAGCGTTGGATCAATGGCAAAGACCTCACGGTTCGTCGTCATAGAAGACCTTTCACACCAATTGGCTTTGGGTGTAACCAAAATCTGTAGGGCTACGCCCCACACCCCGCCGAATTTCAGGTATAGACATGGTTCATAGTTACTTTACAGTTCAAACCCTACACACAGAGGGCTTGTAC
>RSAS01000260.1 GCA_003934145.1 Candidatus Viridilinea halotolerans
GGCGCACACGTTTTCTGTCCGCCCTTAAAACGTTGTGGGAGAGGGGGCGAAGATATTGAGATTATTGGCGATCCAACGCGGTTCTTGCGCGACAGCGCACACGTTTTCTGTCCGTCCATGAACGCAAGCGGGAGGTGGGGTGAAGATGTCGAGATTTCTGGCATCCCCGCGTCCCCGCCTCACCGCGTCCCCGCCTCACCGCCTCACCGTCCCACCTCCGCCCAATCAAGCAGCACCCCAAGGTCGCGCCGGTCGGGGGCGGCGAAGGTGGGGCTGTGTAGTTCGATGGCATCGGGCCCATTGGGAATGAGGATCTGCACGACCCGCCATTCGCCACTGAGGATGAGATGGGTGCAATGATCGGCGCGGCAGAGGCTGAGCGGCACGGGGGTGCCGTTGGGGCGCGGCGCGGCGAGGTGCATGCGTAGCACGAGTGGGTCACTGCTGGTGGTTGCACTAAGGCGCAGGGCGGCCCGCCCGTTGCTCCAGCGGCTGGTGAGACCTGCCAACGCTTCGGCTGGATAGAAGCCGCCCACGTAGCCAAAATCCAGACCCGAGCCGACGTCAAGCTGTGTGCGCGGGGCCGGATCGAGCATCTGGTAGCTCCAGTCGAGCATCTGTTGCTCACGCAGGTAGACACCCTGAAAGGCGTGTTGGGCTTCGTCGTTGCGCCCCAGTTCACGCAGCAGATCGCCCAGGCTGGCACTCGGCGCGACGTAGGGCGGGCGTTCGGCGTGAGCGGAACGGTAGAAGCGTTCGGCAGCTTCTAGATCGCCCGTGCGCCGTGCGAGGTCGCCCAGGGCCAACCAGCCATCGGGGGTTGCATCGGCCATCACGGCGCGTTCGTAGGCAGCGGCGGCCTCCGTTGTGCGCCCCGCCGCCGCATGGCGGTCGCCCAATTCGCGGTAGAAACTGCGCATCACCCCACGCTGCGCCCAATCCCACGGGTAGTAACTCAGCGCCGGCAGCAGGGCGAGCAGCAGCGCCGTTGTGGCTAGTGTTATAAAGCTAAGTGCCACGGGTAGATGATTGGGATGCCATGGATGGCCCTCACCCCCGGCCCCTCTCCCGCGTGGCGGGAGAGGGGGGGAAGATGTTGCGATTCTTTGCGTTCGTTTGCATTCATTTGCGGCAACGCAGCTCTTGTCTGTCCGCCCATACCCCTCCGCCGGATGGCGTACGTTCATGCGTATAGTGCGCAACAACGCATCTAAGGCTAGGCCCGCCAGCGCGATCAGGATCATGAAGAAAAAATGGCGATAGCGCCCCTCCGTGTGGGTCAGCACTCCGGCGGCGCTGAAGGCCACCACCCAGAGCGCCAAGAGTAGCGCAAAGCCGTCGCGCTGGCGCAGCGCCACCAGCAGGCCAAAGGGGGCGGCACAGAGGATGACGAGATAGAGCAGATCGTCAAGCAAAAGCGCGGTCATAAAGAAGGTCGGCGGCGGATCGCTATAATCATTGGGCAAAAGAAAACGATCTTGGATCGGTTTAACCACCCAAAGATTATTCCACTGCGCAGGAATGCGCCGTACGAGCATGAGCGGATCTTCGCGCAGCCGCGCCATGCCACGCATACGCGCTTCCGCCGCCCGATCCACCGGATTGGGAATAGCCTCAAGCACCTGGTGGATCGTCTCGAGGCTCTCGCGCGGCTCGTAGAAGGCCCAAAGATTGTAGGCACCGCCGGTTTCGATCAGAATACACGAACCGTAGGCACGACAATTGCGGAGTGTCCACGGCGAAATCACGGCGACGAAGGTGGCGGCAAGGACGAGCGGAGGCATGAGCAGGCGAAGAATATTTTTTTGTGCTTGAAAACGAATCTGCCACCAGAGCAGCCAAAGTGCGACCAAGGGCAAAAAGACCTGCGCCGCCGAGCGGGTGAGGCAGGCAAGGCCCAAGCAGCAGCCCGCCAGGGCGATGTAGCGCAGCCTGCCGCGTCGCCGCCAGGCGGCTAAGCTGAGTAGACCTGCCGTAAAGAGCGTGCTAAAGAGCGTCTCGCTCATGTAGAGGCTGGCGAAGGTTGCGTAGGTTTGCAAAGCAGCCGCCAACGCCGCCGCGAGCAGAGCAGGGCGGCGGGTTGCCGTCGGCGTCAACGCGCGGGTGAGGCGGTAGATCAGCCCCACGAGCACGACACTCAGGGCCAGATTGGGCAGCGCGGCGCGGTGTAAATCGCCGTCGGCGAGCCAGAGCGAACCCGCCAGCCACAACGGGTAGAGGGGGGCGCGCAACCAGCGCCACTGCTCATAAAAGCTCCAGCCGCGCCCCGCCAAGAGATCGCGAGCCACTTGGAGATATTCGATCTCGTCGTTCGCCGGGGCGTGCAGGGGCTGTGCCCAGAGCACAAGCCGCCAAGCGAGTGCGCCAACGAGGATGAACGCGAGGAGGAATTTGGATTGCATTTTTACAGTTTGCCGCTGCCGCGGTGGGGGAGCGGGGGCATGGCCCCCGCAAAGCCCCCATCTCAGTGGGAAGGACGCGGAGGGCGTAGCCCTGCTGGAAGAGCGGGGGCATGGCCCAATACCTTTCAAATAAGGGAGAGCATCCTCCCCACAAAGAGTAAAGCCAATCGCCGTAAGGCGAAACCATTCCTTAGTGCGTCAGCAAAAAAAGCCCTACATCCCCATCACGGGCGAATGCGCTTACGTGGTAACCTTGCGCAAACGCCTGCTCGGCGAGGGCGCGTACTTGGTAGCGCCAGGCGCGGGCGCGGGCCATGTCTTGCTCTTTGAGGGCGGCAATGTCGCTGGGGATCTGGATGAGGCAGGCGGCACCATGGGGCGCGGCAGGGGCGGTGTGAGCATCGGGGTTGAGCAGTGGCCCGCACGTGCGCAACTCGGCAGCGCTGGGCAGATGTGCGCTGCCGTTGCTGCGCGCCACCACGCGCTCGTCGTTCAGCCACCAGTCTACCCAGAAGCGGTCGGTGGGCAGTTCGCCTTGGGGATCTTCTGGTTCGGGACCGTAGATGTTGCGGATGTAGGTGCGACTGGTTGCGCCCAAACGGGCAATGTTGAGGTAGGCATTGCGACTCAGCAGCGGGTCGAAGGTCCACGTCATCAGCGTGATGCCTTGGGCCAGCACCTGTTCGCGCTGCGCCCACTTGAGCTTGGCACCGAGGCCGCTGTCGCGGTAGGCGGGATGCACGGCGGCCATGTGCGAGGCGTGTTTGAGTTGGCCGTCGTGGGTGCGCCCCATAAAACCAAAGACGAAGCCGACGATGGGCTGCGCGGGTTGCGCCACATCAAATGCGCCCAACACGATGCCGCCGTTGCGTTGAAAGGTGAGCAGCAGGTGATCGGGGACGGTGCTGAACGAGCCCCAGATGGCCTGCTGGAGTTGCATGCAGGCGGTGAATTCGGCGAGGCTGCTGAGCAGACGAATCTCAATGTGTTTCATAAAACAACCATATCATCGCGATGCACGATCTCAGGCCCATAGTCGTAGCCAAGGGTTTCGGCGATCTGGGTGGAGCGCAGGCCACGGGTGGCGCGCACGTCGGCGGAGCGGTACTGGGTGATGCCGCGAGCGATCTCGTGGCCGTCGGGGGCGTAGATGCGAACGGTTTGGCCGCGATCAAATTCGCCTTCGACGGCGCTGATGCCTGCGGGCAGTAAACTGCGTCCGTGGTACACCAGGGCATCTACGGCGCCAGCGTCAACGACAACGCGGCTCTGGCGGGCCGTTTCGGCCAGAATCCAGCGTTTGCGGGCGTCGAGTTGGCTGGCGGCAGCAGGAAAGCGCGTGCCGATGGGTTCACCGGCGGCGAGGCGCAGGATCACGTCGGGCGTTTGGCCAGCGGCGATAACGACGGTCGCCCCGGCGCGCGTGGCGAGGTCGGCGGCTTCGATCTTGGTGCGCATGCCGCCGGTACCCTGGGCCGAGCCAGCGCCCCCGGCGATGGCCCAGATGCGCTCGTCAATCACGGGCACTTCGGGAATGAGTTGGGCCGCGGGGTCGCTACGCGGATCGGCGCTGTAGAGCCCGGCGATGTCGGTGAGAATGATCAGCAGATCGGCATCCACGAGGTTGGCGACGAGCGCCGAGAGGTTGTCGTTATCGCCAACGCGGATTTCAGCCGTCACGACGGCATCGTTTTCGTTAATAATCGGCACGATGCCGTGTTCAAGGCAGAGATTAAGCGTATTGCGCGCATTGAGGTAACGCCGCCGTTCGCGCAGGTCGTCGCGGGTGAGCAGCGCCTGGGCCACTTGCAGGCCATAGAGATCGAAGAGTTGCTCGTAGAGGTGCATCAGGCGGCTCTGGCCGACGGCGGCGAACATCTGGCGCAGGGGCACATTGGCGCGATTGCGCTGCGTGGGCGTGGCGCTCATGCGCTCGCGCCCGGCGGCCACCGCCCCCGAAGAGACAAGGGCGACCTGGATGCCATCGGCGTGCAGTGCCGCAACCTGGCGCGCCAAACCGACCATATAGGGCCGGTTGAG
>RSAS01000574.1:0-2910 GCA_003934145.1 Candidatus Viridilinea halotolerans
GCGTTCGGTGTCTCGTGCCGGATGCAACCAATAGGCAATCTTCTCGCGTAGTTCATCAAGCGACGTAAAGTAGACTGCTTCAACATCCTCAGTAAAGAAGCGTTGATGTTCATCCGTGCGCTGCGCCAGCATCATTGCTGTTCCGCAAGCAGCGATTTGAAATGTTCGGCTATTGTGTTGATCACCCCGTTGTAGCGCCTGATCGCTGCTATTTGGTTCCCAATGCACCCAATGCAACGCAACCTTACTGCCTGCATAGACGAGCGGCAGCTCCTGCTCCTCCACCCGACGTTGCTGCCAGTATGGCAAAAGTTGTTGCGCTTGAGCCCAACCATCACCCCAGATGCGCAACGTATAGGGAAAAGGGGGCTGAACAAGCTGCTCAAACTGCGTGATGCGATAAGGGTGTGGCGAACCAATGAAGGTCAGGTCGGCAGCATACATCTCCATATCCCTAGCCGACAAGCGCACCGGGCGATGAACCGCTGGCTCAAAACCAAAGCGCACCACACAGACCGCTTTAGCACCAGCCCGCTCGAACTCGACCTTGTGCCATTGGCGTGTGGTGGCAACTAAATCAAAATCGGCAATGCTTGCGTTAAAACGGGGATCTTGGGTTTTCCACGGAATATCATGATAAAAACACATAATCAAAGCACCCATACGTTTGATTTTTGCAATGGTGCTACGCCAAATAAAACTTCCTTTGGTGATGTACACCAGATCAGGCCGAAATGTCGCGACAAGCTTAAGTAACTGATGATTCCACTCATACTCAACAATAAACCGAGATAACAAACGCCTAGCAATTTTCCCTCGTCGGCTATTCCATTCAGGAAATATTTTTCCTTGACAAAAAAAGCGAACAATTGCGCCATAATGTTCAAAAGCATTGGCAATATAGATCGTATTTGATCCGGGCCAATACTCGCCATCAAAGAGAATGCGTACACCAGATGAAGAAATCATATCTCTTTGCTCCTTCGTCCACAACGTTTCAAAGGTGGACAAGAAATGTGTGCGTTGTCGCAAGAGAACGTAAAGGAATGCAAAAAATTGTGATGCCTTCCCCTCAATAGCCTATCCGTAGCCCGCGAGAAAACAACACCCAAATCATCCCTATTGCCAATCTAAACGCCACTAGGCGCGCTTTTTGGCAATGGGGATGAGGATGGTTTCGCCTTGCGGCGATCGGCTTTATCGTTTAGTGGGGAGGATGCGAAGGGCGTAGCCCTCCGCATCCTCCCCACTGGGATGGAATTTTTGCGGGGCCACGCCCCATGCTCAGTACGTTAAGGGGCCTGTGGCCCCTAAAGCCCCGCCGGAAGGGGGAAATGCTTCGGGTGTGACCAAAACTTTTAGGGCTGCGTCCTACGCCCTGCCGGACAGTGGGAGAACGCGAGGGAACCTGGTTCCCTCGCGCACCCTTTCTATGCCTTTTGGTCACACCCAACGAACCCCCGCCGACAGGCCCGTCAGGGGCTTACGCTCATACACAGGGGCCATGCCCCCGCACCCCCAGCGCGGCAGACGGTAAAGTGGTTACGAACCATCCCATAGTGCGCAAAACGCCCCCCCCCCCCCCCAGGCGTGGGACGCCCACACTATTCCTTTCACCGCATTACGCATCATGGCATCACTCAAAGGCGGCAAAGCCGTCGGGGGCTGCGCTCGGATCGAACCAGGCGAGCTCTTGCGCCATGGCGGCGACTGCGCCGATGACGAGGATGGCGGGGGTGGGGGGCGTCCGTTCGCGTAGCATTTCCGCAAGCGTCCCCAGGGTGGCCAGCAGCGTCTGTTGGTCGCTGGTGGTGGCCCGGCTGATTACGGCGATGGGTGTGGTTGCTTCGCGTCCG
Source organism: Candidatus Viridilinea halotolerans (assembly GCA_003934145.1). Taxonomy (GTDB): domain Bacteria; phylum Chloroflexota; class Chloroflexia; order Chloroflexales; family Chloroflexaceae; genus Viridilinea; species Viridilinea halotolerans. The sequence goes on from RSAS01000574.1 coordinate 1,857, forward strand.
GCGGCGAGCAGGGCGCCACAGACCCGTTCGGCGCGGTGGAGGCCCATAAGCACCACGAGCGTGGGGATGCGCGCCAGAGCCTCCCAGTCGGTGGGGCTGTTGCTGTCGGAGGCTTCGTGGCCCGTCACGACGGCGAAGCCGGTGGCGAGGCCGCGATAGGTCAGCGGGATGCCTGCGTAGGCCGGGGCGGCTAAGGCTGAGGAGACGCCCGGTACGATCTCGTAAGGTAACTTGGCCGCTGCGAGCGCGGCAGCCTCTTCGCCCGCATGGCCGAAGACGCTGGGGTCGCCGCCCTTCAGGCGGACGACCTGCTTGCCCGCTTGCACATGGGCGACGAGTAGGTCGGTGATGCTGTCTTGTTCGAGGGTGTGTTTGTCGTGCGCTTTGCCCACAAAGACCATTTCGGCCTCGGTGCTCACTTCGCTGAGCAGTTGTGGCGCGATGAGCCAGTCGTAGAGGACGACATCGGCTTGGCGGAGGAGATTCAGGCCACGAACGGTGATGAGGTCGGCGCGCCCGGGGCCAGCGCCGACGAGGTAGGCTTTGCCTGACATGGGGGACTTTCTATCCTTAGCTTTACTCTGATGTAGTTATAGCTTATTGACCATACGCTTGATGCCGTCTTTGAGATGCAAGACATGAAAGTTGATCAGCAGACCGACTTTGCAGCCACTGAGCTTCAGATAGGATAACAACTGGGCTTCATGAATGGGCAGTACCTTCGTGACCGCTTTCAACTCCACAATCACGGCATCTTCAACCAGCAGATCCAGACGATAGCCAGCATCGATCTCGACACCATCGTACACGACGGGCAGTAGAACCTGGGTGTGAACTTTCAGGCCGCGCTTACGCAATTCATGGGCAAGGCAGACCTCATAGGCGCTCTCAAGTAATCCTGGCCCGAGGGCGGTGTGTACTTTTATGGCTGCATCAACAATTTGACCGCTAATTTGGTTGAGTTCCATTATCTTAACCCTCTGCGTTACGCTGCGTATGTTTTACCGCAGAGGGCGCGGAGGTTCGCAGAGGTTTATCCAGCGCATCCTCTGCG
>RSAS01000574.1:3010-4437 GCA_003934145.1 Candidatus Viridilinea halotolerans
TTTTACCGCAGAGGGCGCGGAGGTTCGCAGAGGTTTATCCAGCGCATCCTCTGCGCTACTCTGCGTTCTCTGCGGTGAAACGGGCCAGCGCGTCGCGGATGGCTGCGGCGCGCCCTGGCGCGTTGCCGTCGGTGCTGACGGCGATGATGTATTCACTGTTGCGGTGGATTGCCGGGAGGTGGAAGGTGCCTTCGTTGGGGGCGTCGGCGCTGTTGCAGAGTATGCCGCGCTCGGCGGCGTCGCGGGCGATCTGGGCGTTGATGCTGCGTGCGTTGGTGGCGGCAAAGACGAGCCAGGCGCCGTCGAGGTCGCCCGCTTGGTAGGGGCGCTGCTGCCATGCGATCTGGCCCGCTGCTGCCCACGCTTGAAGCTCTGCGGTTGCGTCGGGGCTGATCAGGGTGACTGCGCAGCCCACTGCGAGTAGCCCGCGCACTTTGCGTTCGCCTACTGGCCCGCCGCCGACTACGATGGTGCGGCTGGCGCTGAGGTTGGTGAGGACGATGGGGTAGGAGGGGAGAGGCGAGGAGTCGGGAGGCGAGGAGGCGGGAGGCGTCTCCGCCTCTGCGCGTCCTCGCGTCTCCGCCTCCCCAATCCCTCGCGCCGCCGCGTAGCCGCGTGGCGTCACGAAGCGATCTCCCATGCGGTAGCTGCGGCTGTTGCCGATCAGCACCACGGTGAACATGTTGGCGAGGCTGGGATCGGCTTCAGCCAGCGTGGTGAGGGTGACGTGCTCGTCGGGGCGGGTGACGTTGGTGGCGAAGGCGACGGGGGTGTTGGCGGGGCGCTGTTGGCGCAGGATGTTGAAGGCGGACTCTAATTGCCAGTGGCGCTCGCGGGAGCGCGGGTTGTAGAGGGCGACTACGAAGTCACCGCTGGCGGCGGCGGCGAGGCGCTGTTCGATCAGCGGCCACGGCGTCAGCAGGTCGCTCAGGCTGATCACGCAGAGGTCGTGGCTGATCGCGGCCCCCAGGTGGGCGGCGGCGGCTTGGAAGGCGCTGATGCCCGCGAGAACCACCACCTCCGGTTCGCTCCCCGTCCAGCCCCGTGCGGCCAGGAGCTCAAAGACCGGCCCGGCCATCGCGTAGATGCCAATGTCGCCACTGCTCACCAGCGCCACCCGTCGGCCCGCGACGGCATGGTCGAGCGCTTGGCGCGCCCGTTCCAGTTCTGTCTGCATGCCAGAGGCGATCACCGTCTGGTGGGGCGCAAGCAGATCGCCGAGGGCGTCAATGTAGCCTTTGTAGCCCACCACCACATCGGCCTCACGTAGAGCTTGGTGGGCGGCCAAGGTCATCTGTTGCGGATCGCCCGGCCCCAGGCTGACCAGGGTGAGGCGGGGGGAGGCGTGAGGCGAGGAGGCGGGGAGAGGCGAGGAGGAGAGAGGCGAGGAGGTGGGAGGCGAGGAGGCGGGAGGTGAGGAGGCGGGA
>RSAS01000253.1 GCA_003934145.1 Candidatus Viridilinea halotolerans
CGCGTCTCGCGTCTCGCGTCTCGCGTCTCGCGTCTCGCGTCTCGCGTCTCGCGTCCCGCGTCTCGCGTCCCGCGTCTCGCGTCTCGCGTCTCGCGTCTCGCGTCTCGCGTCCCGCCTCACGGCTGGGCAGGCGCACGTGCCAAAACGACCATAGTCAAATCATCAGTCAGGGGGCCAATCAGGGCGGGCAGGGCCAAGAGCCGCTCGATGATCGCTTCGGCCTCCATCCCGTCACTGAGCAGATCGTTGATCTGGAAGGGATCATGGGCCAGGGCGGGCCAGGGATCGAGCAGGCCGTCGCTGAAGAGGATCAGTACATCGCCCGGGGCGAGGTAGTCTTCGCCCTGCACATAGTCGGGGTTGGCGACGACGCCCACCGGCATGCCGCGTGGCTCTAGTCGATCACAGGTTCCCCCGTGGCGACGAATGAAACTCAGGCCATGCCCGGCATCTACGTAGGCGATGTGGTGGGCGGCAAGATCGAGTTGGACGTGGCAGAGTGTGACGAAACTACCGGCTCGTTCGAGGTCTTCGTGGAGCGCCTTGACCGCGTAGCGCATATTGACTTCGGGCGATGTCTCGCGCGCCACCGAACGAATCACCGCCCGCGTCGTGGTCATTAGTAGCGCCGCCGACATCCCTTTGCCCATCACGTCGCCAAAGGTGAGGTTGAGAATGGTGGGGGCGGGAAAGTGCCAGTCGTAAAAATCGCCCCCCACTTCGCGCGCTGGGATGCAGCGGGCAGCAAGGGTGTAGCCGGGGAGCCTGGGGATGCGCTGGGGCAGCATGTCGGCTTGGATCTGCGCGGCCTGCTTCAGTTCGGCCTCGAGCTCGCGTCGCTTCTTGTCGAGGCGCCGCTGCAGCATGGCGTTCTCGTGGCGCAGGCGCTGGGTGGCCAGCGTGCGCTCGATGGTGGTGCGCAACTCGCTGTACTCCAATGGCTTGCGCAGGTAGTCGTTGGCCCCGTGGCGCATCGCACTAATCGCGATCTGCTCTGAACCAAAGGCGGTGGTCATGATCACCGCCGGGTCGAGGCTCTGCCGCCGCAATTGGATCAAGACATCCAACCCGCTCACCTCTGGCATCGAGAGATCGATGATGGCAACATCAATCCCACCTTGGGCAATGCGGTTCAAGGCCTCACTGCCACTCGCCGCCGCCTCGACGCGGTAGCCCGAAGCGGTGAGCCAAAGTTGGAAGAGCTCGCGAATGTTCGGATCGTCATCCACAACTAAGATCGTAGCCGCAGGCGTTTCGACAAAGAGCTTCGCGGCGAGGGGACTATGGCGCAAATCTTGATCATGCATGGCCGCATCGCTTGTCGAGACCTGATTGCGCCCGTGGCGTTTGGCTTGGTAGAGCGCCAAATCGGCGAGGGCCACGAGCATGCTTGGCTCACCGTTGGGCTGCAATTCAGCCACCCCCGCCGAGAAGGTGACGCGCAGCGGGCCAAGGTTGGTCTGATGCTCAATCCGCCCGAAACGTTCACGAATGCTGTCTATGACTAACAACGCATTGGCCGCCGTGGTTTCGGGCAGTACCGCGATAAACTCCTCGCCGCCGTAGCGTCCAACCAGGTCGGTGATGCGTAGACGCTGCCGCAACATGCGCGCCAGACTCCTGAGGATGCGGTCGCCCACCGGATGGCCGTACTGGTCGTTGACGCGCTTGAAGTTGTCGAGATCGATCAGCGCAACGGCCAAGGGCTGCTCGGTGCGGCGGGCGCGCGAAACCTCGCGCATGAGTAGGTCGTGGGTGACGCTATGGTTAAAGAGGCCGGTGAGTCCATCGCGTACCATCATGCGGCGCATGGTGCGGGCGCGCTGGATGCGGCTGCTGATCGCAATCACTAGATGCTTGAGGTCGATGGGCTTGGTGAGAAAATCGTCGCCGCCGTGGGTGAGCGCCGCAAGTTGGGCGTTGCGGTCGGCCTCGCCCGAGAGGAAGACGATGGGCATGCTGTGGTATTCGGGTTGCTGGCGAAAGACCGCCGCTAGCTCAGGGCCACTGCACTCGGGCATGTACATATCGAGCAAAAGCAAATCGGGTTGCAGATCGGCAAGCAGCGCGGGGGCCTGCAACGGATCGCTGGTGGTGGTGACGCGCATGCCGGCGACGCGCAATGCCAGGGCGTAGGCTTCGGCCATGAGCGGTGAGTCATCTACAATCAGCACCGTGTAAGGCTCAGGGGTGACGCGCTGCGTAATCTGATCAATCTGGTCAATCAGCATGCTTACATCCACGGGGCGCGTGAGGTAGGCGCGTCCGCCCGCCCGCACCACCGCGAGGTGTGCAGCGAAATCCTGGGGCGCAGCAATGAAGATCAGCGGCAACGGGCCAGCTTCAAGCTGGCTTAAGTACTTGGCGACCTCAATTCCGGATCGTTCGCCCTCTTCGAGATCGAGATCGAGAATGGCCAGATCGGGGCGCTGACCGTAGGCCGCTTGCAACAGCGCATTGCCACTCGTGAACGAGCGCGTCTCGTAGCCAAAATAGGCGATCTGGCTCGCCAAGAGATAGCCATACTCCACATCGCTACAGGCAATGTAGATGCGCATCGTCGTCGCTTCGGGTTGCTCATGGAAGATGTTGGAGGTTGAAAAGGAGTTGCTCGCGAGCCACGGGCCATGCACGGCGGCCTCTTCAAGGCGGAGTACCTCCGCATCAAGCGCTGCAAGTTGACTTAAACTCAAACGTTCGCCACTAAGTAGGCGCTGCAACGCATCGTCAAGCGTGCGCGCCGCCTCGCTCACTACTGGCAAGCCAAAGGTCGCGCCCGAACCCGCTAGGTTGTGCGCCTGACGCCGCAATTGCTCCACGTCGGCTTGGTGCCAGATGCCCGCACGTAAGCGTGACCACCCCGCGCCAATCTCTTCGATCTGCGTATCAAGCTGGGCTACATAGCTCTGGTGCAGTGCTGCTAGATCTGCTAGAGTCTGTTTTTGACGTTCGGTACTCATGTTCTCTGGTATCTCCGCTGTGCAACAACCCTTGTTATAATAACGATGGATCGTGAAGAGTTGTGGAATGACTGTATAGGTAGCTACCTTGACCCAACTACCCCCCTCTGCTACACTGTTCCACCATAGACAGTAGTTTGGATGTGTATGGCAAGCGTCACGCTCAAAGCTGGCCGCGAACGGCCCCTCCAACAGCACCACCCCTGGGTCTTTTCGGGGGCCATTAAGCCGACCCGTGATACCCCGCAGGGGGGCGCTGTCGTGGATGTGTTGGCGGACGATGGCATGTGGTTGGCGCGTGGTTTCTACAGTAGTGCTTCGCAGTTGCGGGTTCGTGCCGCGACGTGGCAGGATGACGAGCCGCTTGATGCGACGTGGCTACGCCGCCGTCTCGCCCAAGCGCTTGCGCTACGCACTCCTTTCCTTGTTCATTCCACCAGTGCTTGCCGTTTAGCTTTCAGCGAATCTGATGGTTTGCCTGGGCTTATTGTAGATCGTTATGGCTCGTTCCTTGTTGTACAATTATTGACCCAGGCAATGGCTTCCCGTACTCACGAGATCACGTCTGCGTTGGTCGAATTGGAAGAACCGGACGGGATCTATGAGCGCAGCGATGCCGATGTGCGCGCCAAAGAGGGGTTGCCAGCGCAGGAGGGGTTGCTCTGGGGCGATGCGCCGCCTGCGCAGTTGCGCTTGCGCCCGCTCCAGCCGCCCGGCATGGCCAACGAGCCGCCGCCGCTGCTCGTGGATATTGCTGGTGGCCAGAAGACGGGCCATTATCTCGATCAGGCTGCCAACCGCGCCCGCGTCGCAGCCTATTGTGCCGGGGCGCGCGTGCTCGATTGCTTCTGCTACAGTGGCGGCTTTAGTCTCTACGCCGCGCTCAACCGCGCTGCGGCCCTTACGCTGGTTGATAGTTCGCCGACCGCGTTGGCACTCGCCCGCGCCAACCTCGCCATGATCGACACCCCGCCGCTGGTCGAATATGTGGCGGGCAACGTCTTCCACGAGCTACGTCGCTACCGGGCCGAGCACCGGCGTTTCGATCTGATTGTGCTCGATCCGCCTAAGTTTGTGCATAGCCAAAATCAGAGCGAACGCGCGGCGCGCGCCTACAAAGACATCAATCTGCTAGCAATGCAACTGCTTGTCCCTGGCGGCATCCTCGCTACCTTCAGTTGCTCCGGCCTGCTCTCGAACGATCTTTTCCAGAAGATCGTCTTCGGCGCCGCGCTCGATGCGCACCGCGAAGTGCAAATCATGGAACGGCTCGGCCATGCCCCTGATCATCCGGTGCTTTTGAGTTTTCCCGAAGGGGAGTATCTCAAGGGTTTGATTTGTCGCGTTGCGTAGGCTTTGGGGAATTTGCGGGGGCCATGCCCCCGCGCCCCCAAGCGGGGGCAGATGCGGGGGCGTGGCCCTCGCGCCCCCAAGCGGGGGCAGATGCGGGGGCCATGCCCCCGCGCCCCCAAGCG
>RSAS01000354.1 GCA_003934145.1 Candidatus Viridilinea halotolerans
AGAACGTAGAACGTAGAACGTAGAACGTAGAACGTAGAACGTAGAACGTAGAACGCAGAACGATCGCAAGCAAGACATTTGTGCTCTCAATTGTGACCTATTCAGCGCCTGAGTAGTAATCTCTCAAGCTTGCACCATCGCATCGGCAGCGTGTGAAATCTCGGTCGCATCCGAACAGCACGCTCTTACCATTGGGTGTGGCTGACTTTCGGGCGACCTGCACAACGCTGCTGACAGCGAAGAGCGCCCTGTCGCTTGCTGATCGCGCCGACCTGACCTGGTTCTTCCAAACCGATGGCGACGCGGGGTTGACCCTCATTCCAGCGACGGTGCCCCAGCGTAAGCATACCGCCCTGCTTGGGGCACTGCTGCTGCGCCATACCTCGCATGGGGTCGATCGCTTCCCGACCTACGTCACCACCGCGACCGACGTACTGCGCCTCGCGGTTGTGCTCTCTGATGGCGATGTTTGTCTGGCAACTCCCAAGAAGTTCCGCAGCTTCGTCCGCGCCGAGCGCCGCCTGCTGCTCGAACGGCGGGAGGCGTGCGGAAATAGCATTGAGGATATGCTGCGCTACCCTGAGACATGGAATCGCCTAGGCGAGCGGCTGCATCCCGGCGAGTATCAGACTCGTTTCCCTCGCTCTGCCGCAGCATTCGACGTGATCTGCAACGAATGGCCCGTCGCGACTTCCGTTCCAAGTTCAAAGGGGCAATCCAGGCGGGACAGATCGACGCGGCGCTGACCCTGCGTGCGGGCGACCGGGCGAGTTGGCGCGGCGGCTCGATCACCTGCTACGCCAGGCGGCGCACAATATGTTGCAGAGCTGTTCTAAGGGTCTCCTGAACGGAATCTGCTACCTCTTACCCTCGGCATGGTACACTTAGCTTGGGGCGTCTCGGGTTGATTTTTCTATAGATACAAACGCTCAGATGCAATCCAAGTTGACAGAAGCAGAAACACGCCGTAACTTGATCGTCCGCCAGCTTGCGCGGGCAGGCTGGAGTGAGAAGCTAGGCAATCTCGTGAGAGAGTTGCCAATTCGAGGTAGCTCGAAAGGCATTCGTGAATCAGAAGAACCTTATCTATCTGGCGATGAATTCGCTGATTATGCGCTGCTTGGGCGGGATGGCAAACCGCTTGCCATTATCGAGGCAAAACGCACCAACCGTAATGTGCTTGCGGGACAGCGTCAGGCTGAAGATTATGCTCATCATGCTCAGACCCTTTATGGCGTAGAGCCTTTTATCTTCCTCGCCAATGGTGAAACAATTTGGTTTTGTGACCGCGAACCATTCCCATTTCGATCTATCCAAGGTTTCCTGACACCAGAGGATTTAGCACGGCGTGCGTTTCTACGCCAATATGCTGTGCCATATCTACGCCTGATCGAACCAAATACTAATATTGTTAGCTATCCGTTTCAGATCGAGGCCATACGGCGGGTGACGGAAGCGCTCGCGGGAGGCCAGCGGTCATTTCTGTTGGTTATGGCGACGGGTACTGGAAAGACGCGCACCGCTGTTGCCCTAGTTGATCTGCTGCTGCGGGCGAAATGGGTGCAGCGTGTGCTCTTTCTTGCCGACCGGCGCGAACTAGTCCGCCAAGCATTGGGTGATTTCAAAACCTATCTACCACGCGAGCCATTGGCGCGCATCGAAGGCGGGAATGTTGACCATCAGGCAACGGTTCATGTCACCACATACCCAAGTATGATGCAGGTGTACCAGAAGCTTTCACCAGGCTATTATGACCTGATTATTGCTGATGAGAGCCACCGCTCGATCTACAATTATTATCGCTCTGTGATTGACCATTTTGATGCGCTGCAGCTTGGACTGACCGCTACGCCTACAGACTACATTGACCATAATACATTTGAACTGTTTGGTTGCCCCGATGGCCTACCTACGTTCTACTATCCCTACGAAGAGGCAGTGCGCGAGGACTATCTGGTTGGCTACAAAGTGTTCGAGGCACAGACATCGTTTCAGATCCAGGGCATCAAGGCAGGGCAACTCCCCGAGGAGCTTCAGCGTCAGGTTGAGGCACAGGGGATTGACCTGAGCGAGATCGACTTTGAAGGCAGCGATCTCGATCGCCGCGTAACAAACACTGGCACCACCGATGCGATTGTGCGCGAGTTTATGGCGCGCTGCCGCAAAGATGCCAGTGGTACCTTGCCAGCTAAGTCTATTATTTTCGCAATGAGCCACCGGCACGCACGCGAGCTGTGGGAAAGCTTTCGGCGCTATGACCCTGGCATCCATCGGCGCGGACTGGTCGAGGTGATCGATAGCCAGGTCGAGTGCGCTGATCGGCTGCTTGATGATTTCAAGCGTAAGGACATGCCCCGTGTGGCTATCTCGGTCGATATGCTTGATACCGGCGTGGATATTCCAGCCGTGCAAAATCTGGTGTTCGCCAAGCCGGTGTTCAGTCAGGTAAAGTTTTGGCAGATGATTGGGCGAGGCACCCGCCGCTGGAACAATCCCCTTACCAATGAACCAAAACGTGATTTCCTGATAATCGACCTCTGGAACAACTTTGCCTATTTTAATCTCAACCCCGCCGGCGAGGTTGCGAGTGCGAGCGAGGCGCTGCCCACACGGCTGTTTCGCCTGCGGCTTGAAAAGCTGCTGTTATTACGGGCTCATAGCGATGTCACTGCGACTAAGGCGACAGTAGCCCAGCTTCAGGCGTTGCTGGCGCAACTTCCTGCTGAGAACCTGAATGTTAGGCCTCACGTCGTACTGCTGCATGAACTTGCTGAACCGACGGCATGGGAAGATCTTGAGACAGAACGACTCCAGCACCTGCAAACCGCCATCGCGCCGCTGCTGCGACTGCTGCCCGATGTGGTGCTGCAGGTGATGACGTTCGAGGCTAAAACAGAGCGACTGGCTGTCGCGTTTCTGCGTGGCGAGCAGGCACAGATCGAGCAGCAGCGAACACAGATTATTGAGGATATACGGCTGCTTCCAACAGAGTTGCGCGAGGTGCATGCGGAGGCTCAAAACCTGCGCTGGATGACCAGTAACGCCTTCTGGCGGCAGTTGAGCAGCGAACGCATCAGCCAGCTTCAGCAGGTATGCGCGCCGCTGATGCGCTTCCGTCGGCAGCAGCGCCGCGAGTTCATCCGGCTCAATCTACCCGATCAGATCGCCAGCCGCCGCTGGATTGTCTATGGGCCTGGTGGTGAAGGTGCATTTGCCGAAAACTACCGAGCCCAAGTGGAGGCGCACATTCGCGCACTTGCCGAATCAAACCTGGCTCTGCAGCGATTGAGGCGCGGCGAGCAGATGAACGACAACGACCTCACGGCGCTGACGACAGTGTTCGATCAAGCTGACCTGTTTATCACGGAACAGAAGCTGCGCGAAGTGTACGAACGGCCTGAGGCCGCGTTGGTGGATCTGCTGCGCCATGTGCTTGGCGTCCAACCGCTTCCTGGACGGGAGGAACATATCAAGGCCGCATTCGATGCGTTTGTCGCCGCGCACCCCGGACTGACCGCGACACAGATCACATTTCTGCGCACCTTGCGCACGGCGGCGCTGCGTCGCGCACAGATAACCCCCGCCGATTTTGCCCGCCCGCCGTTCAGTCAGATTGGTGTGGCCGAAAAGCTGTTCGCTTCGGAGAAGCTTGCCGAGTTGCTTGCGCTCACGAATAGCCTGGCGGCCTAACACATTTACGATTTCTTAATTTGGCACTACAATGCGCTCGACAAGTTACGGTGCCTCATAACGACGCATGGAAATGCGCTAGCTAGCTAGGAAAGATACCTAATGCTTTCGCCCCGTTTGCGGCGGCAGATCTACGATTTGTGGACAATGTTCTGGTCAAGCGGAATGAGCAACCCGCTGACCGCGATTGAGCAAATCACGTACCTGCTGTTTCTTAAGCAACTGCAATCGCTCGATGAGGAGCGCCGCCAGAAATCTGGTATGCGTTCGATCTACGGGCGGCGGCGCAACTGTACCCTGCGCCATCACCCTGATGACGACAAGGGCGTTGAGCAGGCATTGCCGGCGGGCGCCGACCCTGCTGAATATGCCGGCTGCAACGGTCATGGCACATGCCGCTGGGAGTACATTCGCCAGGGGTTGACCACGACCGACCCGCTGACCCAGAACTTGATCACGCCGCACGATCACCTTAGCCAGTATGTTTTCCCCTGGCTGCGCGAACTCGAGACAACGCTGCACCAGACCGGTGCGGGAAATGGCCTACAGGCAGCCGGCAACCGGATGGCCGACGCTTATTTCCAGCTTGCCGCCGATAAAACTGCCACGCTCCAGCGTGCAGTCAAAGCGGTAGATGACCTCTTCCGACATGTGGGTCAGCGCAGCGCCAACGCTGACCTGATGGGCGACATTTTTGAATATCTGCTGCGAGAGATCAAATCGTCGGGCAAGAACGGCCAGTTCCGCACGCCGCGCCACATCATTCGCTTTATGATCGAGTTGCTCAACCCGCAGCCCGGCCAGCGGGTTCTCGACCCGGCTGCAGGAACAGGCGGGTTTTTGATCAACACGACGCTGCATATGCGCAAGCAGTTGACCGATCCGCCCGACACGCATGAAGATGAGCGGACGGTGGTGCTGGAGTGGGATGGTACTCCCCGCCGCGCACTCATGCACCCGGAGTTGCAAGCGGCATTTAGTGACGACAAGTTTACCGGCTACGACAACGACCGCACAATGGTGCGGATCGGCTGGATGAACTTGGTGCTCCACGGGATTGAGTCGCCCAGATTCACGCAGCGTGACACGCTCGGCAAAAGCCTGCCCGAAACGGAGAGCAATACCTACGATGTCGTGCTGGCGAACCCGCCTTTCACGGGCACGGTGGACAAGGACGACTTGCACGAAACCCGCTTTCCGCGTAACAAGAAGCCCAACTCAAAGAATCCGATCACCACTGACTCGGAGTTGCTGTTTGTCTGGCTCATTCTGGATTTGCTAGATCGCGGCGGGCGAGCGGCGGTGATCGTGCCTGAGGGTGTGCTATTCGGTTCGACCGGCGCGCACAAGGAGTTGCGCCGCACGCTGCTACTCGAACACGAACTTGAGGGCGTAATCTCGCTACCGGCTGGCGTGTTCCAGCCCTATACCGGCGTAAAAACGTCGATCCTAGTCTTCAAGAAAGCGGGTGTGGTGTGCGAGTCCGGAATGGAGCCGTATACTCGTCAGGTCTGGTTCTACGAGGTGAGCGCCGATGGATATACTCTGAACGCCAAGCGTGACGATCGCCCGACGCCGAACGACCTATGGGATGCGCTCGCTAAGTGGCCACAGCGCCTACCTGACGACCCCGAACAGGTTCAGTATGTTCAGCCCGAGTTTTTCACTTGGCGCTTCCGCCCTGTGGATGATCTAACGACGCGGCTATTTCACGATGAGCCCGGCGTGCAGCATGCGCCCGCCAGCTACGAGCCGGCGATCCATGAACTTTTCCCCATGCTGGACGCCGATCCGCAAGTGGCAACCGCGCAGATCGTCGAGGCGCAACAAGCGCGAATCTGTGAGCTATTCCTAGGCATGGTCGGCGAGGCACTTCCCGATGCCAAAAAGGCGGTGGAGAACAGCCGTAAGCCCGATCAGGCTGCCCGCAAAGCCTTCGACGGTCGGCAGCGTGAACTGACCCGAGCGTTCAGCGACGCGGCAAATAGAATGCTGGAAAAGGACTATGATGACCACGGACGCAAGGCGCTTACGCCGTTGCTCAATGCTGCCCGTCAACAGGCCGATGCTGTGATTGACGCGCAGGTCGAGCGCCTGACAGCGACGCTGACGGCATCCGCAGAACCTGAGCGATTGCCCTCACTGCCACTGCGCTGGAAGGAAGAGGTGGACGAGATTGTGCGCGAGTTCGCGCGGCTCGATGGCTATGATGTGCGGTTGCGGAGCCACGCAGTACGCGCGGTTCAACTCGATGCAGACGCGCCGCCCGATCCGAAGTGTTGGGTGGCGACCGTGCGTGCCTACGCCCAAAACGCCGAATGGCGCAGCGCCGACGGCAGCCTGGAAGGTAGCCATGCCGCCGACGGTACCGTGCGCCGCGAATACACAGATTTCCTGGCGTTCGAGAAGGAGGCGTTCGAGAAGGATGGCGGCGCGCTCAAGAGCGATTTTCTAGACCTGCTCGACCCCGACTGCATTGAGGCCAATGACTTCAACCTGTCTGCCGGACGTTACAAGCCGCTGACGCTCACTTCCGTCAGCCACCGCCCACCGCGTGAAATTATCTTAAAACTACAAATGCTGGAGGATCAAATTCAGGAAGGCTTGGCCGAACTGCTGGCGATGGTGGAGGGCGAGGGATGACTTCAATATTGTCTACAATGCCAGCAGAATGGGCTATAGTTCAGGTACGGCAAATTGTTGAGGTTATTTATGGCTCTGGTTTACCTGCAAAAACACGTACAGAGCATGGCAACATCCCTGTATATGCTTCTGGTGGAATAGTTGGATACCATGACGAAGCTTTACATACAGAATCAAGTATTATTATTGGACGAAAAGGTACGGTCGGGTCAATTCAATACGTTGAATATCCTTTTTGGGCCATAGATACAACGTTTTATCTAGATAATATTAGCCCGTCTATCGATATTGAATTTCTAGTACATATGTTACGCTACACTGACTTATCGCGCTTTGCTATAGTTGTAGGTGTACCTGGAATTAGTCGCAAGGACATCGAGCGCCAAAATATCCCACTACCCCCGCTCAGCGAGCAACGCCGGATTGTCGCCATCCTGCGCAAAGCCGACGAGCTTCTCCGACTGCGCCGCGAGGCCCAGCGCGAGGCGCAGGCCCTGCTGCCGGCTTTGTTCGAGGAGATGTTTGGCGATCCAAATCAGTGGCAGAAGCCGCTTAAACTTGCCGAATGCGTCACATTTGTTGGTGGTGGAACACCGAGTCGCAAGGTTACAGATTATTTCTCGGGTGAAATACCTTGGGCCACATCCAAAGATATCAAATCACGTTACCTTGACGATGCAGAAGAACATATTACTGAAGACGCAATCCTAAATAGTGCCACTAACCTCGTCCCTCCTGGGACTATTCTTGTTGTTGTTAAAAGTAAAATCCTTGTACATACACTGCCTGTCAGTATTACAACTAAATCTTTTTGCTTCGGCCAAGATATTAAAGGGATGATTTGTCATGAAGGATATGAGCCACAATTTGTGGCTGCTGCCATTTTGGCGCAAACAAAAGATGTTCTTGTAAAAGCACGAGGTGTAAACACAGAAGGGCTTACTCTTGAGATCTTGCAAGAAGTGAGCATACCCCGAATTGAACCGGAGCAGCAAAGTCGTTTTATTCGGCAAGTTAGCGTATATGATAAATTGGAGAACAATAAGGGTTTGGCTGCCCGTGGGTTTGAGACTCTCTTCTCCTCCCTCCTCGCCCGCGCCTTCAGCGGAGAGCTAACCGCAGCGTGGCGCGAACGGCACCATGAGCAGCTTGCGACCGAGGCGGTGCAGCGCGACCGGCTGCTAGCCGAGCGCGGGGTTGCACGGGCGCAGATGATTCGCCCGCCCTCGATATCAACAGAAGCAGAGGTTTTCCTCCCAACCGTCACCACGCACGATTCGCGCGACGCCGTGCTGGATTGCCTGAGCGCAGAGCAGCGCGAGATCTGGCAGGCCGTCGAAGAGAGTGACGGCTACCTGAACGCCGAGGTGATCAGCCAGAGCCACGACCTGCCCTTGGCACGCGCCCGCCAAACGTTGGAACTGTTCGCCGCCGCAGGCTTACTGCTGCCGGTGTCTCTAAGGAACAGTGAGGTAAGCAACTTTGTGCTGGCCTACCGGCGGTTGCGTTCCGCGAACAGCGACGGGCAACCCTGCGACGAATCCTATGCCGATGACGTGGCGCTGCTGGAGGTGCGATGAGGCTGCGCTACCTGTACCTGCCCGATCTGCCCCCGCTCAGCCAGATACGGATCGAGTTTGGGCGCGGCGCGCCCCTGCTGATTGACCGCGCCTGCGCTATCCGCTTTGTCGTCGGCGTAAATGGCACTGGTAAGAGCCGCCTGATGCAGGCGCTGGCCGAAATTATGCTTACGCTGGAAGCGCCACGCCTGCCCGGTTTCAACTTTGTCTTGGCCTACGACTTGGGGCAGGGTGCTACCGCCCGTACAATCTTCATCCGCCACCTCGACAGTTCGCCTGCTCAGGCGCTGCTAATCGAGTTCGCGGGGCTGGCCGCCGAAGCAACCAACTGGCTCACACTGGAGACACTGCGGTGGGACGATGATCGCAGAGCGTGGAATGGGCCACTGCCGACCATCCGCTTTAAACGCGAGGACACCGAGCCGTGGGCTATCCGCACGCCTGAAGAAGCAGTGCGGGCGCGCTTCCGTGGCGACAACCTGCCTAGTATGCGCGGTGGCTACCTGCCTACCATTCTCCTTGCCTACACCTCCGGCGACCTGCGCGGCTGGGAAACACTGTTTCGCGCTGCGGGGCGTGCCGAAAGCATCGAAGCAACCCCGCAGCGCGAGCGTCCGCGCGGCTGGACGCGCGCCGACGACCTGGAAGATCAGCGCCGCGTCCGTACCGGGGAGATAATTGCCGCACTCCGGCGCGGCGAAACCGAGGTTGCTCAACGCTTACTGCGCGACGAAACGTCACAGCCGGAGCTCCGTGAAGAGCAAACAGAAAGCCGCGGCATCCTAGTCACGCCGCAGAAACTTAAGTTGGCCGTGTGTGCGGTAGCGCTGCACCAGGCTGTACAAGATTTCCGGCGCATGCCGGATCGGGCCAGCGAAGAAACTTTTATTGAGCAACTTGATCAAGCACAAGAGCAAGCAGAAGAAACTGATGAATTACGGCGTATCCTTAACCAAGTTGACTGGTTGTGGCCTATCACGATCAGCCTACGAATCGATATGCATTCTGATCGGCTTACAACGCCGCACAAGCATTTCCTCTGGAGGCTCTACCAGTTCAGCGTGAATGGCCCTAGTGACATTAAACGCAAGCCCGAGAACTTACGCCGCCTCGTAACTAATGTCATCCGCGATCCCGCAGGCAACGAAGGGCGCTTGCTGGTCTACGATCTGCGTAAGCCCCTAGCAGACTATCCATCAGAAGATCAGACCAGTGCAAACGCACTACTTGAAACTATTGCGGCGAAAACGAATGCTACACCTTTTGAGATTTTTCGTGAACTCAATCGCTTGCACGACGATGGGTTGCTCGAAGACACTTTTCTCACAGTGCGCAAGCGCCATACCGACGATCTACTACTATACGATTGGTTGAGCGATGGTGAGCAAGTCTTTCTAGGTCGTATGGCGCTGTTCCACCTTCTGCAGGGCATGGGTGATGCCCTAGTGCTGCTCGACGAGCCGGAAACCCATTTCAATGATATTTGGAAACGCGAAATTGTCAGCTTGATTGACGCAGCAATTGGCGATGAGCCGAGCGATGTGGTTATTTCGACGCACTCTAGTATCACGTTGAGCGACGTAGCAAATGAGGAGATTGAACTCCTTTACCGGGAAGATGGACATACTGTAGCAGGAAGCATCCGCTCACCAACCTTCGGCGCTGATCCAAGCGAGATTATGGTGCATATTTTCGGAGCGGATGACAGTATAGGCCGGCGATCTCTTGATCGTCTTGATGCTCTACTCTCTCGCGAATGGACTACTGATGATATTGATTGGCTAGAACGTGTGATTCGTCAGGTTGGCCCAGGCTATCATCGTTCTGAACTTCGCACTATTCTAAGGAAACTCCGTGCTCTACAAAGTTAACGTCCCACTATGCCGTGAGCACCTTGTCTGGATCGTTGATCTCCAGAGGCAATTTTTGAGCAAGCTTTGCGATTCAACAGTAACGGCTCGTATTGTTGATGAGGATTGGGTAGTTGCCCAAATGCCTCACTTAGAAGAAAAATGGGTGCGTAGTTTTTGCCGAGGCAAGGATAAAATTTCTAGAGTAGGACGCCCTCTAATTGGACATATGCAGTTCATAGCTGGCGTAGATCTACCCATGAAGGAAGTAATTATTGACTCATTTGAACATGACATTCAGTTGCTCATAGATATAGAACAGGGCAATCCCGCTGCTCATCCCTTGCATGGCCTAGCAAAAATAGGTGATGCCGCAGTGCGTGAAGCGGTACGGGGTCTTTTAGAGACATTCTACAATCCGCAATTTTATGCCAACCATGGATATAACGTCCCACTTGGGGGTGCAGCAGGTCATTTTCACAAAGACGTCTTCCGGCGCGAATTTGATGTAGCCAATCCTGACGTTGTAGTTTGTCCGCTTTGTGACGGTCCACGTAACACTGAGCAAGTCGATCATATCTATCCCAAATCGCTCTACCCATTTCTTTCTTGTCACCCATTGAACCTCGTACCTATCTGCTTTCAGTGCAATAAGCTAGACGCGAAGGGTGATAAACCTCCGTTAAATAACGATGACATTGATCCAACAGAAAAGTGGCTCCATCCTTACCTAAGACCACTACTAGATTGGGCTCAAACAGAGGACTTACCCGCTAAAGATTTATTTAGCACTGAGTTCTCGCGGATCAACGATGAGACTCTTCCTTATCTAGTTAGTCAGGATCCCCTTATCGCCGAACAACTCAAAAACCTCGATAATCTTGTTAAGCTTACCCGAGAGTGGAAGAAGGTACTTGCGATCACTATACGTGAACAGCAGCGTAACATTCGTCGCTTCAAGCATAGGCAGGCTCCGTATATTGACGAAGATTTGTTAAGGTCTAAGCTTCAGGAATGGGCAGAAGATCGGCGACGTGGTATTGGTATTGACCCACATGCCATTCTCCATTCATATTACTACGCAGCTACGCAAGATGTTGCTGCTCTTTTCGAGGAGATTTGGCTGTACTCCGAGCATATGTCTTAAAAAGGGTAGGGCCAATCAATAGAGCAAGGATGGTCTTTACAATAGACTCCCATAAGATTTTCTTATACGAGTCTATTTGTTTTATTCGTTATCGAGTAATACATAAAACCATTGTTCTTATTCTGATGGCGTGAGGGTATGCTCGAATCGAGTGATACGAAATGCAGCGCGACGGCTCTTATAAGATGCCTCTTTTCTTGGCCACATTGCGATGGCTACGCAGGCGCCATGTTTCCTCCCGCATCCTTGGTGTGCCATGCCCCACCTCCCCACCCTATTCCTCAATCTCCTCTTGTACCCCTCGCGGGTGGTGCAGAACCACGGTGTGCCGATGCGCTGGTTGCTGCTGCTGAGCTTTGAGGTGCTGGTGGTGGCAGTGGGGTTGTTCATGCTGATCGGGCTATTCCTGCCGCTCGATCCGCTGGCGCTCTTGTTGGGGCCGGTGGTGGGGTTGGTCTTTGCGCTGATGACAACGGGCTTTCTGATTCAGGCGCTACCTAGCGGCACCTCTATGGCGGCTAAGGTGGCCTTCTGTTTTAGCCGAGCCGTATCCACTATTGGTGTGCCTCTTGGTAGCGGCTTTATCCTGAGCCCACAGATCGCAACCGCGCTTGGTAATGCTGCGATTGTGCAACTCTTCCTCTTCGCCTTGGGGCTGTTTGTTGCAGGCAACTTCACGGTCGCGCTGCTCTCCTCGCCTCACATCGTGCCGAAGCGACAGGGTTGCGCTGGTTTGCGCTGCTGGCGGCGTTGTTGCTGGCCGGATTGTTTTGGTGGTCGCCGCCCCTGCGCCAGATCGCGACGCTCCTCATGGTGCCAGCGCTGCTCGGCTTTGCATTGGGCCTGCTGCGTCCGCTCGGTTACCTTTGGGAAGCGCCTTTGAGCCTTATGCTGGCGCTGGTGAGCCGTATGGGTGTGCCAGCCGCACGGTTGCTGCAGATGCATCCGGTGCATCGGGACGAGTTGGTGTTGTTGCCGCTGCCAGGTTTGACCGGATTGCTCGTGCGGGCCTGCCAGCAGGAGACCAGTGATGGGGCACAATGGCTCATCCAGGTCGCCGCGCATCCGAGTCAGCATTGGGCGGCGCGGCGCGCACTGACCCACTTGGCGGCTGGCCCTGAAGCGCATCGGCTGCTGTTTTGGTTGAGTACCGAACCCCAGGGGATGCGCTGGCTCCAGCAACTCGTGGACGATGTGGCGCATCCGCACCCGCTGATTGCCGCTTACGCAGCGCTCTGTGCCGTTGAAGCGCCAGCGCTATGGCCCCAGGTGGTCGCAACGCATCGGCCAGCACTCTATGCTGCGCGCACACAACCCGGTGGTACAGCCATCTTGGCGCTGGTCGAGGCGGGCGCCAATACCCTAGCGGCAGAGCGTTGGTCGGCGGCCTTGGTTGCGCTGCGCGAGCAGGCCGAACCGCCCGCAAGCCTCCCCGCAGCGCTTGAACAGGCGCTACGAACGATGCATGTCTGGGCCGATCAACGGCTTCCTACCCTGATTGATGATCGTGCAATGGCTCTGGCCACACTGTGGGATGATATAGTAACCTTGGATGGTTGGCCCGGAACCTTGCTTGATGCGGTGGCTGAACATCTCGTCTATTTGCTATTGATCGAACAGCGACGCGGAGCATGGTTGGTATAATACCAAAGCCGACAGCCGATAGCCGAGCATGGCATCTCAATGCGCTAGATTGTCATTGGGCATGCGGCATGCTCAATGGTAATGGGTATAATAGAATTGACCACACAGATCAAACAAGGGAAGCATATGCACATCGGGGTTGACTTTGGCACAACCTATACCAAGATAGCCTTTTGTAGCGAAGGCCGTTTGGAACAATTCCACTACCCGTCGCCACCCAATGCGCACCCTTACGTGCCTACCGCCGTTGCCTATCAGGTACGCAATGGGCGTCAAGTGATCTCGATTGGCGAAGCAGCGCGCAGTGACGCGATCAATGAAGAGGATGTCGTCTTTTGCGAAAACATGAAGATGTTGCTGCCGCTGAAGTCCGAAGCTGACTGGCGGCACCATGGCTGGAACGCAACATGCTCGCCCCGCGAGGTGATGCGTGACTATCTGCACCATTTGCTGCGTGCGTCTGACGATAGCTTCGAGCGTCGCATAGGGCAAATGGGCCGTATCGTTGTATCGGTGCCTGAACTCTGGCAGCGTCAGACCAATTTGGGGGCTGAGACGCTGCGCCAGATTCTGGTAGATGATCTACAGTTGCCGGTTGATCATCTACAGAGCGAACCGGTTTGTGCCGCTGCGTACTATATTTCGCAGGTTAAACCCGATCTCACCAAACCGCTGCATCTGCTCGTCTGTGACATGGGTGGCGGTACCTTTGACATGGTACTCTGCCGCGTACTCCAAACGACGCAAGGCTACAAAATCCAGGTGCTGGACTTTGATGGCAAAGGGCAGTTGGGGCTGGGCAGCGCCGGGGTTGCTTTTGACCAGCAGGTTGTCAGAATCGCTTATCAGAAAAAAGGAAGGAAATTTGATCTGCACGATTCAGATGTGATTGCTGATATACGTGCATTTGAGAAGAGTAAGTTGGAAAACCATGAAAAAGTAAAAGAAAGTCTTCAAGAAAAGTTTGCCAAATATCGTAACGATCCTGATTTTCGTGATACCCGGTTTTATAGCTGGAATCGCAAGGAGGATAGCGTTACGTTCGAAGAGGTATGCACATCTTTTGATCCTATCCGCGCTGGGATAGAGCAGGTGATGAAGCCACTGCTGGCCCGTACTCAAGCACAAAATTGGTCGATAGATCGGGTCGCCCTAGTTGGTGGCTTCAGCCAATTCCCACTCGTCGAAGAGACCATTCTGGAATGTCTCGGCATGCGGGGGAGCAACGATCAACCGAGAGCGCTACAACAACTCACCAGTGATGAACGCTTCTTTGCGATCGCACGCGGGGCAGCCCTGATTGCACAAGGGAGTGTCCAGATCGAAGAGTACTTTCCCCATACCCTCGAATTGATCATTCATCGTCAACGCCCGAACTTGCATAAGATAGCTTTGCCGATTGTTGAGGCAGGCCAGATGTTGGCTGGACGTGTTCACCCCTACTATGCCCAGCAGGACGGAAGAGATGTGCTAGTAGATGTACGTGAGCAGTCGTATGGCAATTTGCCTGTGCAGCTACGCCTGATGGGAAAGGACGAACCCATGAAGTTGGCAACATCGATGACCGAATTCCCCCCCCCTGGACGCTACCGGGTGGGCTTATTGGTTGACCGTGCAAATATTGGGACATTGGTGTTTGATCCAGTGGAAGATGGGGAGCAGCGTCGCTACCTGCTTGGTGAGATTAGCCCAAGCCTGCTGCTTGAGGAGTCATGATGGCGGATTCACACCGTACCGCTTTGAACCAACTGCTTACGGATTCGTCATCCGAAGAGTGGCAATTGGCCGCCCAGGTACTACACCAAGCGTTTACTTGGTGTGCAACGGTCACGGATCTGCCGTCTATGGAAGATCCTGAAGTTGCACTCGACTTTTTGATGAGTCTGAAACAGGCAATTCAGCAGGGCGATGCGTGGCTCAGCACGCTTGATGCGCTGATTGAGCATGCAGCCCCGGGTCAAACCTTGCGGCATGCATTGGATCAACGGCGTGCCGCTGTGGCTGCCGGGGCGCACCAGTTGAGTGAGTTGAGTGGTACAGTTGCGGCATTGCAACAGGCCGAGGCTGCACTGCGTCAACAGGTTGGCGAGCGCGAGGCTTTGGTGGCTCAACACGCGGCACTTGAGGCGCGTTTACCTGAACTGCAACGCCTGCAGCGACTGGCACAGGAAGTAGATGGCTTACGCAGCCAGGTTGAATGTGTAGAGCGCAATCGTTCCGCAGCCGAAGAGGAGACAGAACAACTCGAAGCGCAGTTGGCTCAGCAGACAGAACAGTTTCTGCTGCTCTCAAAAGCGCAAATGACGCATCTACGCGCTGATGTGCGGGCATTGTTGCCCAAAGCCAAGCAGCGCCATGCGGCGATAGCGCAGACGCGACGCCAGTGGCAAGAAGATGCCGCACGCTATGCCGAACTCGACGTTGTGCTGCAAAAAGAGCGTGAGGTGCTGTCGCTCTATCGGGCGGCAGATCAAATGATTGCCGATGCGTTGGGTGATCAGCCTGAGGTTCAGTCAGCACAAGCTCTCCTTCAGAAGGTAGGACGCTTTCTTGAACAAGCCGATGCCATTCTCGCACGGGTTCTCGAAGCACAGGCCCGTGCTGAGGAGGCGCAGAAGCTCTTCGTCGCGGGAGGAAGTGCATGACATGACCACACTGTCATACAGTCCCTGGCAGACGGGTGGGTTGCCGCTGTTGAATGTGGCGGCTACCTGCGCGGCGACCCACGCCCTGGGGCCGGGCTTGCGCGCTGTGGTGTGGGTGCAGGGATGCCCGTTCAACTGCCCTGGTTGTGTTGCTCCCGCTTGGCTTCCCATGCGCCAAGCTCGCGTTGCCGCGCCAGAAGAACTCGTAGCCGAACTTTTGGCTCACCTCCAGGTAACAGGGCTGACCTTCTCCGGTGGTGAGCCAATGTTGCAGGCTGTCGGGTTGGCTCGGCTGATTACGCTGGCCCGTCAGCAACGGCCACTTTCACTTATCTGCTTCAGTGGGTTTACGCTGGATCAGCTACGGCGGAAGCCCCCCGGCCCTGGCGCAGCCGCTTTGCTCGATCAGACCGATGTATTGATTGATGGGCGCTATGTCGCAAACCAGAATGATCAACGAGGGTTGCGTGGCAGCCTTAATCAGCAGATTCACTACCTGACGGATCGACTTATCGGGTTCGATTTCGCCACGGGGCCGCGCCAGATTGAAGTTCAGGTTGGCGCAAACGAGGTGCTACTGGTGGGTGTCCCGCCTCGAGGGGCTGTCACCCTAGTTGAGCAGGCGTTGAAGCGGGTATAAGGAGGCTTTCCTATGAGCGGACGCAAACAGGTGACGGTTGATAGTGCAGAGTACCGGCGCTTACAGATGGCCGAAGGCCAATTACGCTCGATGCAGCAGAATTTGCCCGAGACGCTGAACCGGTTGATGCGTGATAACGAGGCTGAGTTACGGCGGCGCCTAGAGCCTCTCGAACAGCGGCAACGCGAATTCCAGCAGACTACCCAACGCATGCGCCAAGAGGTGAGGCAGGTAGAGACAGCTATGGCGCAACGCCTAGAAAAGCAGCAGCGAACGTTGCGTCAGAACATTGCCGATAGCGCTAAACGGCTCCAACGTGAGGTTGAGGCTGCCCAGCGTGAGGCGGCCAACATGGTGAAGGATGAGCGCGAAGCCCGCATACGCCATGTGCAGACGGTAGCCGAACAGATCCGCCACGAGACGCAGGCGCTTGTTGCTGAACAGGCCGATCAATTGACCCAACTCATTGATCAGGAGCGCCAGAGCCGTGAGACGCAGATCCGCGCTATCCATCAGCGCCTGGCGAGCGAGCAGCAGCGCAAAGATACCCTGGCGAGTTCTTGGATTGAGACGGCGCAGATTCTGCACGATTTTATTGATCGCCACTATGCCCATCAACAATTCGCCCCCAACCAACTTGATCGTCTGGCGCGTATGATCGAACAGGCGCAAACAAACCTAGCCCAGGGTATCGCCGAGGCAGCCGCGACGATGGCGCAGCAAGCCTATGGCAGCCTCTCTGATTTGCGCCTTGAACTGGAACGTCTGGAGCGCGAGTGGCAGGTGTGGCGCATCCGTAGCCTCGAAGCGGCCCATACGATCCTGGCTTTGGTGCAGCGCAACCGTACATGCCCGGCGATGGATCTGCAAGCGAATCAGTTGGATATTATGATCGAAGTTGATCACTGGACAGAAGGTCGCCTCAGTGCGCTGGAAGCGGAGTTGAACGGGGTAATCGCTCAGATGGAAGATGCAGCGCAGCCGATCACGACCAGCGAACTGCGCCAACTCGCCGAAACGAACCTTCCTGGCATGCAGGAGCGACTGGAGCAGACGATTGCCCAGGCGCGGAATGCGGTCATTAGCTCCCAGTTGCGTACCAATATCGCCGATGCGGTGGTACAGGCTTTTGAGGAGCAAGGCTTTCAGTTGCAGGATGATACCTACGAAGGTGACGATCAGCGACAGGGCTTTGTGGCCCAGGTTGTCCATCTGGATGGCAGCAAAGTGACCGTCGTGGTTGCGCCTGATGGCGCTGGCCAGAATGCGCTGAATATTCATTCGTATGATGCCCAACAGCGTGCTGAGCGCGAACTGTTGAGCCGGGCCGAAGCCATTGCTAAGGGGCTGGGGCAGCGTGGTCTGCAGACAGGCGCGGTTGCGTGTGCGAACGACCAGCCCGATCTAGCGTATGCCGAGATCGAAGTGGTGCGTGAGCGTCAGCCGACGCAGCAGCAGACGAGGAAGCGGCAATGACGGTCGAACGTCTCAGCCAAGCGCTCCGCTTTGATCAGGGCAATCGCTTCTTTCTCCTCTATGGCCCCGGCGTGAATGATCGCTTCATTGCCGAGGACTATGTGGAGTGCGGCTTGGAACAGGCGCTCCATCGCGTGCTGCGTCAGCACGGCTTCCAGCGCATCGTCTTCTTTGCCAGCCATAGCGGTGGCGTCTACGCGCTTGACCGTGCATCACAGCAGGCATGTCTCCCACAACCAGCCGCATCAGCGCCACCTACTGCCGCCACGATGCAACGGGTACGCACGAGGGGGCCGCTAGGTCAACAAAATCTTCTGCCCCAAACGAATCCCACAGCCGCTCCGCAGCGCGGGCGTGGCATGAGTGATGCCCATGCCGTCAGCCTGCTCGATACGCTGATGCACCAGCCTTCTCCGCAGACGGCGGTGATTCTGCTGCAAGCCGAGACGACCCTGCGCTTCTTTGATGATCAGCGCACCCTCGTCGGTCGTGTTGGCGAGTGGACACGCCTGCCTTCACGCAATCGCAATATCTGCTGCTTTGTCTTTAGCAGCATCAACCATGCGGATTTGCATGCTGCGGTTGAGCGCCTCTCCTTCCCTGAACTGCGGGCCTGCGTCGAGCATCAGCGTGAGGGGCGACAGAGTTACCGTAGCGTGCGGCTGGGTGGCCCTGATATGGCGGAACTCAACCGCCTCATCGATCTGGTGCGCTTGCAAGATGGCCTACAGATCGCTTGGCTTGAGCGGAGACAACTTGCGGAGTGGATGGCAGCGGAGGAGATGAGCGCGCGAGAATGGCTCAGTCGCCTGCGAACTACCCGTCAATTAAATAAGACCACTGCCAAGCAATGGTTCCCTGCTTCAGCGATGCAGGAGGGCAGCCCCTGGGATCGTCTGCACGCCCTCATCGGCCTCCAGGTCGTCAAGGAGCGCATTGCCGAACTGAGTGCGCTCATGGCTGACGCAACTGAACGGCAGCGGCATGGGCTGATCCAGCAGCGTGAGCCACTCGCCCTGCACATGGTCTTTACCGGCAACCCCGGCACAGGCAAGACGACGGTCGCCCGACTGATGGGTGAGATCTACCGCGATCTAGGGCTGCTGCGGCGCGGTCATCTGGTGGAAGTGGCAACCGCCGCCGATCTGGTGGCGGAACATGTGGGTGGCACGGCAATCAGAACCAACGAAGCGATTGATCGCGCCCTGGATGGTCTCCTCTTCATTGACGAAGCCTACCAATTGACCGACGCAGCGCGGGGCAATTTTGGTCAAGAGGCGGTAAATACCCTGTTGACGCGCATGGAGCATGAGCGCGAACGGTTACTGGTGATTGTGGCCGGCTATCCTACCCAGATGCAGCAATTCTTGGCCTCCAATCCGGGGTTGATTAGCCGCTTCCCTGAAAGCAACATGATCCATTTTCCAGATTACGATCCGAGCGCCTTGATGCAGATCTTGCTCCAGATGCTCCAGAGCAAAGGGCTGCCCTGTCCCCCTGAGACCGAAATGCGCTTACGGGAGGTCATTGCTGGCATCTACGCCACCCGCGATGAACAGTTTGGCAATGCACGGGTCATGCGCAATCTGGTAGAGAGTCTGGAAAAACGTCGCGCCAGCCGCCGTCGGCAGCAAAATCTGCCCGTAGATACGCCGCTGCTGGCCGACGATCTTCCGCCCGATACCCAACGCTTGCTGGAGGCACCCATTCCCGATCTCGAAGCGGTGCTGGCCGAACTGAACCAGTTGGTGGGACTAGGATCGGTTAAAGATTGGGTGCGCGGGCAGGTGGCGCTGTTGCGCTTCGAGCAGGCCCAACGCCAACGCGGCGTGACGAGTGCGCCCCGCTCGCTGCACATGCTCTTCATTGGCAACCCCGGCACCGGCAAAACGAGCGTCGCCCGCCTGATGGGCCGCATCTTTCGCGCCTTGGGCCTCTTACGTAAGGGCCATGTTGTTGAGGCGAGCCGTAGCGACCTCGTGGCGGGCTATGTCGGCCAGACGGAGCCAAAGACGAGAAAGATCATCAACGAAGCCCTTGATGGCGTACTCTTCATTGATGAAGCCTACTCCTTGGCTCAGGGTGGGCCACAGGACTTTGGCCATGAGGCGCTCACGGAGTTGAACCGCGCCATGGAAAACCAGCGTGATCGCCTCGTGGTGATTGCCGCAGGCTACCCCCGCGAGATGCAACAGTTTCAGGAGAGCAACTCGGGCCTGACCAGTCGTTTTATGCGCGTGGAATTTCCTGACTACACTCCCGACGAATGGCTGATCATCCTAGGGCAGGTGGCTACCGCCGAAGGGTGTGAGGTGACGCCTGAGGCTGCAGTGGCAGCGCGGCACCACCTTCTGGCCCAACAGGGTGCCAATCCGCAAGCTTTTGGCAACGCTCGCAGCGTCCGCTCTCTCTTCGAGACCATGAAGATGCACCTGGCACAACGCCTCTTTGCGGCTGGCGGGGCATGGGACGCCGACGCACCAGTGCGCCTGACGGCTGTCGATGTGCCGGGAGGGGGGCGGGGCGCTGGTGCATACGAGTGATGAGTGGCAAGTGACGATTAGGGAAGGCCGTTGCTTTGGGAGATCGCCCCTAGGAGAACAACGATGACCAACAACCCCGCCTGCCCCGTCTGCGCCCGGCCCTACAGCCCGAATGAAGCCAATTGCCCCGCATGTGGCTGGCAGCTTCAGGGCGGTTATGAACTGATCCCCGATACTGCCGATGTGCAACTGCGCTACGAGCGCGATCTGGCCCAGGCACGGTTGGCCTACCGTGAACGGCAATTTCAGCAAGCCCAGGCCCAGCTTGCCGCACAAGCCGCAAGGGATCAGGTGCGGATCGATGCGCTTGAAGCCACGTTAAGCCGCGAACGGGAAGAGACCCAGGCCCAGTTAGCGACAGTCGTGGCGGAGCTCCGCCGTGAACGGGAAGAGGCCCAGTCACAAATGGTGGCATTAGCGACCGAACTCCGCCATGAACAGGCTCAGTCTCGGTCGCAGGTTGCAACGTTCCTAGACGAACTCCGCCGTGAACGGGAGCATGATCGGGAGCTTCTGACCAATGCGATCACTAAGGCGACTCGCACTGGAGATCAGGTGTCAAATCCGAGTAGTTTATTTGATATCTATATCCCATATGCTATAGATGCTCTCTGGTTCATCACGGAGAAATCACAAGCCCCAAAGAATAAGTCTATTATCTACAATGGAGATCTTACTGCCATCTGGTCGCATGATGGAACTCGATTGTTGGTAGCCAACAGATTTGGTGTCATAGTCTGCGATCCACCTGCGCCCATTCCGCGTAGCATGGGGTTTAGCAACATATCCTGCGTAGCTCTTGCACCTGACGGGCAGAGTTGTGCTGTAGCTTCCAGCGGAGTGGCCAGTGTGAGGTTATGGCGCATTGCTGATTGCACGCTGTTGCACACATTGACCACAAAGGCTGAGGTAAGTCACCTCGCTTTTGCGCCCGATGGACAACACCTCGCTATAGTAGCGCAGAATAGTGTGGAGTTGTGGCACGTAGCTCAAGACCGCTTCCTACAGATATGGACGACGAATAGCACCAGTGATCTCGGCAGCAATGCCTTTGCCTTCTCACCCGATGGGTTGCACTACGCGGTGACCATTGCGCAAGAGGTGGAGGTGCGACGCGTCGCTGATGGTACGCTGCTCTACACGCTAAACAGCAGTCTTGACCCAATGGCTATAGCCTTTGCGCCTGATGGCCGCGTCATCACAGTGGTCGATCGGCGTCACGTAATGTTGTGGCACATCGCTGATGGCACGCTGCTGCACGAATTAGACATAAAATTTTCCGGTAGTTTGGTAAACATCGCCTTTGCCCCTGATGGGCAACTCCTCTCTGTAGCAACAGACTATCATGTGTGTTTGTGGCGTATCGCCGATGGTATGCAGTTGGCTACTTTAGGCTACCGTGCATTAAATTTCATTGCCTTCACGCTCAATGGTCAATGCCTCATCATGGCAAATTCAGATGAATTAATACTGTGGAGTGTGAACGAAAAGTGTGTTTTGAGTCGTCGGCGAGTAGAAAAACCTTTCAACTCTGCCTTGGCGCCTGATGAAAAGCACTTGGCGATCGTATCGCCTAGACGAGTAGAGGTGCGACGCATCGGCGATTGGCAACTTCTTCACACATGGCCGTAGAGGATGCAGCAATGAGCAGAGCAATCCAAGACAACCCCGTCTGCCCCGTCTGCACCCGACCCTACACTTCTCACGAGGCCTTTTGCCCAGAGTGCGGTTGGGAGCTTCAGGGTGGCTACGAGCTGGTGCCTGACACAGCTAAGCTTCAACTCCGCTATGAGCGCGATTTGGAGGAGGCGCGGCTAGCGTATCGTGAACGGCAACTTCAGCAAATCCAGGCCCAGCATCCCCAATCTGCTGCATTGGAGGAAACTGAGAACAAGCAGCCC
>RSAS01000373.1 GCA_003934145.1 Candidatus Viridilinea halotolerans
CCCCTATCCCCTATCCCCTATCCCCTATCCCCTATCCCCTATCCCCTATCCCCTAAGATCAGGCGGGCCAGTGCTATGCCCACGATGGCTGCGCCGATGCCGCCGCCGAGCGAGAGGGCGAGGTAGCGTGTAGCGAAGGAGAGATTGCCAGCGGCAGCGAACTGCACCAATTCGACACTGACCGTCGAGAAGGTGGTGAGACCACCCAAACCGCCGACGGCGATGAAACGTTGCCAGGCACGGGGCAGGTGGGGCCGGGCGAGAAAGATGGTCTGGAAAAGGCCGATGAGCAGGCAGCCGAGGATATTCACGGCGAGGGTGCCGTAGGGCATGGTAAAGATGCCACTCAGCGTATAGCGGGCGGTTGCGCCGAGGATGGCGCCGGCGGCAATGGCGAGATCATCGTTGATCATGGGCGAATGCGGCGCAAGAGGGCCGCTAGTCGATCATAGTCATCCTTGAGCAGGCCGGCCAACTCGCGCCCGGCGCGCACCAGGTAGTCGCGGGAGGCGTTGCGGGCACGGGCGGCGTTGCGGATGTAGGCGGCGAGCAGTTCGTCGCTGGGCACTTGGCTGGCAAAGAGGATGTTGCGAAAGCAGGCATGCTCTTCGCTGAAGTGTACCAGTTCGTCGGTGGTGCAAGGGTAGACGGAGTAGTGGACGGGGGGCGGGTGGGGCGGGAGGTAGTGGTAGAGCGCCTTTCCCTCAACGAAACCTACGGTCAGTGCCGCGAATTCCGTCTGCAGAACTTCAGCGAGGTCGGGATTCTCGAAGTAGATCTCGGCATCGAACAGTTCGCGGCCACTGTAGGTGCGCCCGCGTACTACGGCGCGCCCGCCCGCATCGCGGCTGCCGGTACGAATCTCGTAGACCAAGCCGTAGACCGCGAGGTTGCCCTCGCGGGTGGCGGCGCGCACCAGCGAGCCAAAAGGCGGGGCGCTGAGCAGTTCGTAGGCACCCGCCGTGAAGCGCGTGGTAGAGGATTCGATGACTTCGGCAATGCGTTGCATAGGGGTAATATTATGGTGGTGGCGTGGGGCTGGGGCTACGCCCCACGCCCCCGCCGGAAGGGGGATTCTGCGGGGGCCAAGCCCCCGCGCCCCCGCCGGCAGGCCCGCCAAATGCGGCGGCGGGGGCGCGGGGGAGGCTCCGCCTCCCCCGCACACGTCCTTTCCTTCCGTTGGGGCGGCGCAGCCGCCAAATGCGGCGGCGGGGGCGCGGGGGAGGCGGAGCCTCCCCCGCAAATGTCCTTTTGTTCCGTTGGGGCGGCGCAGCCGCCCCAACGGAACAAAAAACAGGGCTTGGGGCTTGCCCCAAGGTTTGGTCACACCCAAAAGAAAAGACAGAACAATTGCACCGCATGGTACACGAGGCTACCCAGCGCGTCAACTTGATGCAACGTAATCAGCACTCTATGCTAAAGTATAGCCAATGTCGAACCCTACCAGTTGTGAAGGAGCTCCGGTCATGATGAGCCAACGCCGTCCGCGCTATGTCGGGGTGCTCTTGGTTTTGGTTGCCTTGTTACTCGTATTGCCGCTGTTACCCCCGCGTCAGTTTGGCCAAGCGGACGTTGCGTCGGCCCAAGCTGCCACGCCGCGCTTCCGCCCGCTGGGGGGAAATGGCCCCGGCACGTTGCCATTGCTTTTGCCCCAAGGTGTTCAAGTCCAAGATGCGCTCGCTGCGGAGGCGCAGCCCTTCGCGCAACCACAAGCGGTTGCTGCATGTTTCGACAATATTAACAATAGCGCCATGACCGATTTTAATGGCGATGGATTCGTTGATCGCTACCGGAATAATGCTGAAGAGGGTTCAGCGAACGATGAGGGGTGGTGGGTCGATCAGGGTGAGGTTCATGCCGACACGACGATCTATCGCTCGTCACCAAATGCGATTCGCATGGAGGATGATCCCGACGGCGAGGGGGTCAATATGATCTCCCACGAGATGGCTATGCGCCCTAGCGATGGCGATATTTCGATCAACTTTCATCTCTACCTCACCGACGAGGATCCGGGCTACGATTTCCTCTACTATGGTTTTGCGACGTTTGACGAGGATGACGCGATTGATGAGTTGATCTACTGGGATCTGGTGCCTAGCCTGGCACCCGAACGTTGGCATGCGATCTACCAGCGCATTGATGATCCGCTGGTGGTTGATGAGTTGAAAACGGTCGCACTGACCGAGACGGTCTGGTTTGTGCTGTTTAGCGATAC
Organism: Candidatus Viridilinea halotolerans; assembly: GCA_003934145.1. GTDB lineage: Bacteria > Chloroflexota > Chloroflexia > Chloroflexales > Chloroflexaceae > Viridilinea > Viridilinea halotolerans. The sequence continues at coordinate 2,219 of RSAS01000373.1, forward strand.
CGATGGCGAAGCGCCCTATGTGAGTGCGCTGATCGATGATGTGCAGGTGACGACGTGTGCGACGGGGGCCGGGTTGCGTGGCGCGCTGACGGCGGCGCCTGCCGATGAAAGTGGGCAACCGCAGGGTGCTGAGGTGGCGTTGGCCTATCGCTCCGCTGCCGAGCAGCCCTACACGATTCTGCGCACGCAGAAGACGGCGGCGGGTGGCACCTACAATTTTGGCGGCCTGCGCCCGTTGCGCGCTGCTGAGTCCTATCGCGTCTTCTACCTCAATGATGGGCGCAATGATCAGCGTCTGCGCGTCTGGGCCGGCCCGACGGTGACGAGCCTCGCGGTGGATCAAGAGACTGCTTTGCCCAGCTTCGACATCCGCAATGTGCCGTTGCAAAGCCCCGCCAATGATGCGCAGGTGGCGTTTCCAGCCCAGTTTCGTTGGAGTGGCCGTGGTTTGCCTAATGAACAGTACTCCTTCTGCCTCTACGATCTCGACCGCAGTGATGAGCAGTATTGCCTAGAACCGCAAACGACAACGTCGGTCGAGGTGACGCTCGCCGATATGGAAATGATACCCGAATTGGGCTTTCGCTATGGCAAACGGTTTGCTTGGTTTGTGCTGGTGGAGCAGGGCGATTACTGGGGGGCTTCGTTCTATGAGCATGGGGTGACCTTTACGCAGAACCCTGTGCAGATGCCTGGGGCTGGCCCTAGCCCTAGCGGAAGAGCGCCCAGCGCCACGGGTGACAAAGACTGGACGGTGATGGTTTACCTTGCGGGCGATAATGATCTCGGTGATTTGACGCGCTACACCAACGCCAGCGCGAATTTGCAGGGCCAATTCGATACGTTGCGCCGCTTGGCACCCACAGTGCCTAACGTCCATGTGGTGGTTTTGGCCGATTTCTTCGACAGTTCGGGTACGCGCCTCTGCCATATGCAGCCCGATGGTCAGGCGGCGTGTCAGCAGTTGGGCGAGCAGAATACGGCTGATCCCGCCGTCTTGCGCAATTTCATTGATACGGCGCTGGAGCGCTTCCCGGCCCGTCAGCGTATGCTGATCATTGCCAACCACGGCCACTCGTTGGGTGGTGTGGCGCTGGACGAGACAACCGGCCCCAATGCGTGGATGAAGCCCAATCAGTTCCGCGAGGCTCTGGCGACGAGCCGTTTGGCGACGCAGCCGCTGGATATACTCTTCTTCTCGGCTTGTCTGATGGGGAGCGTCGAGACAGCGGCGATGGTGCAGGGCTATAGCCGTTATTTGGTGGCCAGTGCCGATCTGATGTGGATGCTGAGTGTGCATGAGCGTATGTTGCCGCTTTTAGGCAATGCCGACACGCGCGACAATCCGCGGGCGGTGGCGAGCGGGATAGTGGATGCCTACCGCCGCTCGGTGCAAGCGGTCAATCAGAGCCTTTCGATCTCGAGTGCGGCTTATGATCTTGCCCAGTTTGAGACGCTTAATACGCACTTGAGCCAACTCGCGGTCGCGCTACTTGATGGCGTGGGCAACAATGCCAACGCCGACGCGGTGCGAGCGGCGATCAACCGGGCACGCAATACGATGCAGGTCTATGATGCCTCGGGCAACAAGCAACTTGATGTGGCTGAAGATGCCTTTGTCGATCTGACCGACATGGCACGTCTGCTGGCGGAAATCCCCAATACGCCGCCGACACCCGAGGTTACGGCGATCCGCACCGCTGCGCAGAATTTGCGTACGTTGCTGGCAAATGTGGGCGGGGCGAACGCTTTTATTGTCGCCAGCGTCCAAGCATCGGGGGCCAACTACGATCTGAGCCGTGCCGCTGGGGTACACGTCTTCTTCCCCAACGCGAATGTGGGAGCGTTGGAACGTGGCCAGCAGCGCGGCATGACTGCGCTCTACCTGAACCAAGGTCTCTTTACGCCCTACCACACCACGACCCAGTGGGACGAGTGGATCAGTCGCTACACGGGCGTCGTCAACACCGGCTCGGTGGCGGCAGGGCCAGGCGGCTTTGTGGCGGGCGTGCGTCCGGTGAGTGGGGCGTTTACGCAGCAGTATGACGTGTTTCTCCCGTTGGTGCAGAGGTGAACTGAATGTTGCGGAGCTTGCGCGGCCATACCCCCTACGCATCACGTTGATCCGCCTGGCGGGGGCTTGGGGGCATGGCCCAATACGTTTCAAATAAGACCTCACAGGTCTG